>DATNQS010000191.1:0-2917 GCA_036703925.1 Candidatus Sericytochromatia bacterium | reverse complement strand
ACCATCAACGACTACTGCACCTTGCGATCGCAGCGTGACGGTGCCACTATTCCCTCTGCCAAAGGTGCTGGCGGTGATCTGCGAACCGTCTTTCAGCAGTATGGATCCAGCCGTCACGTTGACATTACCGCTGTCGCCATTACCAAGCGTTGCATGATCAATCAAGCTACCATCTGTAAACACGAGCGCACCCGACACATTCAGGTCAATATCGCCTGCTTTACTGCCTGGGATGCCTTCAGTTGCAGCAACGCCACCTTGTAGCCTACTGCCGCCAGCAAGACGGAAGTTTTGGGCATTCACGCTAATGCTGCCGCCTGTACGGACATTCACTTCAGTCCCATTTGTCAACGCCAGGTCGGCTAGCGGTTGCTGTAAGTCTCGATAGCTCAAGCGCAGACTGCTGCCGTTGCCATTTAGCGCCACGACACCTTGACCAGACAAGCCGCCTAGCTCTACTCGCCCACCTCGCGCCAGCAACGCCCCTTGATTGAGCAAAATATTTCCGCCTACCAGTGCTAGACTCTGACCGCTGGGCACCTGGAGCTTTGCCTGACTTACGATCGGCTGGTTTACTAGCTGGTTAAACAGCAACGCCGATGGCTTGACCGTCAGCAGCAATGGCGCATTAGGACTGGTTGCGCTGTAAAGACCCTGATTGCCAAACTGAATAGCGCTTGCAGTGGTAGCCAGAAAGGTGCCACCAACGTTAAGCGCGGCATTGGGTCCAAAAAGAATACCGCTTGGATTGATGAAAAAAAGATTGGCACTGCCGCTGGTTTGAATCAACCCGTCTAGTTGAGATGGTTGCCCACCCGTCACGCGACTGATGATATTGGTAATAGTCGCGGCATTGTTAAAAAATGCTGTTTCGCCTTGCCTTAAAGAAAACTGGGCGAAGCTATGGAACAGGTTGCGATCGCGAATGGCACCCCCATCAATTTGAAACAGCGGCCCCGCAGAGACTTGCGATCGCTCGCCGCTTGACAGCGTTGTGTCGGGTATGACTTGTGCCACGCTACGATCGCCCACACCCAGCAGCGTAAGGCAGCAGACCTGACTAACAAAACGTAACCGTTGCGATCGTCCGACCATAACTAACTTCCCCTCCAGTGCGACGGCTCGAAATCCCTAACTGGGCAGCGAGTCTGAACAGTCACAGTGTTTGATGAGTGCTAAACATTAGCTGCCATCGTTCTAAGTAGCTAGGCGCAATTAACTTAAAGATAGTTTTGGGTAGAGGCGGTAAACCCCCTGCCTGGGGCAAAGCCCCTAACCCCCTTCTTACATTCAATTGAGGCTACCGGCTTGACCGTAAAAGAGGCTAAACGTAGGGCTGACTCACCTGCTACTTTGATGAAGTTTGTCATAAAACGTCGTAGTTATGTGAAAAAAAGTGTTCGTTAGTTGCGTAGAAGGTGCGTTGGGATTGGTATGGGTCAGAAGCGGCTGTTCCACTAGCAGTAGAATAACGCTACTGTTTAACGTCCAACCTTGCTGCTGCCACACATCTGTGAACCATGCGCTACCGTCTAAAACTGCTTCGCCTTCTCTTTTTTAGCAGTCTGCTTTTATGTCTTTGGTTAGGGCAAGGTTTTACCACCACACGATCGCTGGCTCACAGTGTTAACGACAGCAGAAGCGGTGCAATCGGAGCAACGGAATGGCTCCAGCATGGCTTAGAGCACTATCAGAACGGTGATGTACAGGGCGCGATCGATCATTGGCAAACGGCATTACGTCTTACCACTGACCGCGCCTCGTCCGTGAGGGAGACAGCTTTAAAGTATCTCGTGCGGGCAGAGCAGCAAGTCGGTAAGGTTGATCAGGCGATCGCGCATTTAGACCAACTCATCGTTGATTACCAACAAACAGGCAACAGCATTCAAGTCGGCAGAATGCGGACAGAGCAGGCTCAGGCTTACAGCAGTCTGGGACAACAACGCAAAGCGATCGCCCTTCTTTGCCGCGACCCTTCTGATCAGAATACAGGCTCGTCGTGCAGCACTGACAGCGCGCTGGCGATCGCTCGCCACCAGTCCGACGCCACAGGCGAAGTAGCAGCCGTGGGCACTCTGGGTAATGTTCATCGTTTACGCGGCGAGTACGAGCGTGCCTTACAATATCTCCAAACTGCCCTCAAGCTAGCCACGCCGATGCAGAGCCAGTCTCACCAGTTCGCCGCTTTAAACGGGTTGGGCAATACCTATGTCAGTCTGACAAAACGAGACGATCGCCGCCGCTACTATGCTCAACAGTCTGCCGACGAACCAATGGCACAAGCGCTAGCCCAAACGGCAAGCCGCTATAACCGTAAGGCGATCGAGTCCTTTGAAGCCAGCCTGACTATTGCTCGTGAGCAGAACAATACTGTCAACGAACTGCGATCGCTCCTCAACTTGATTGTGCCGCTTCAGAGACGTGAGGGGCGAGGGGACAAGAGAGAGGAGGCAGGAGGCAGGAGGCAGGAGGCAGAAGGTAAAAGGCAGTCTATTGAAGCCGTCACGAAACAACCGCTAGGAAGCACTCCTTCACCCCTTCACCTCTTTACCCCTTCACCCTCCCACCCCTTACTCCTCACCCCCAATACAGCTCTCCAGCGTGCTCAAACGCTCCTCACCCAGTTACCCGCATCGCGCGAAAAAGTGTATGCAGCGATCCGGCTATCAACGTTGACGCAGCAGGTGCTAGAGCAAGGTGATTGGGATCGCGATCCGGCTACACATTGTTTAACAACTGACGTGCCGTTGTCAGCCGTGACGTTGCTGCAACAGGCGATCGCGATCGCGCAAAAAATTGGTGATTCGCAGTCAGAAGCCTTCGCTTTAGGACGGTTGGGGCACGTCTACGAATGTCGTCAAAACTATGAGCAAGCGTTAACCTTGACGCAGCAGGCACAGTTCGCGGCGGCAAACTA
>DATNQS010000190.1:0-3687 GCA_036703925.1 Candidatus Sericytochromatia bacterium | reverse complement strand
CTTGCAGAAAAACCAACCATTGACAAATTATTTTCGATAGGGAAAAATCGTCTAACGTAAAAAGGATAGCATCAGCAAAAAGCCCAGAAGTACAGTCACCATTACACCTGGCCACCTGTTTCTCCCGGGCTTTTATCCCGCTGTGTAACTGCCAGTCAACTTCTGTCAAAGAAAGATGCTTTTGTAGCAGCTTGCCTCTCTCAGACCGATCATCTAAGCGAGGTGCTTAGACTGGAACCCTAGAAGCGGTTAAATTGTTGAGACCCCTGCTCACTTGCCACCTTACCAAACCGTTGCTCTGAGTACTCCACCAGGCCACGCAGGAAACTGTCAGTCCATGCCCTTATAAATCGCGCTGACACAGAGCCACTTGCTGAAGGCTCGATGCCGATAGCGCAGCCATGAGCTTACTTTTAGCAATGCAGATTGAGAAAAGATGTATCGAATGCAACGAAATCGACCTCGATCGCTCACCAAACTTTCCCTGGTTCCGTTCATCCAGAGTTTGTGTTAAACAGCCACCTCTAGTTGTATATCTATGCGGGACGCAAATAAAACGCATACTATGGAGACAGCAAGCAACCGTTAAACCTTTGCTTGCTTTAGGATGCGCCTACTCCTACCTGGATTTTTAACAGCAAGGAGCTTCAACTGCGATGACTGCCACATCTAGCACTCGCAAAACAATTGATTACCCCGATCGCACCGTGCTCCGGGCAGAGCGAGCGATGCGATGTGCGCCCTTTCAGCTCACGTTGTACACCACAATGGTGCAGCAAAGTGTTTCGTTGAACGCAATCACGGGACAGGCTGGTCTGAAACACGGTTACACACAGGCTCCTCTCTCTGAGCTAATTGCAGAGGCAGAGCTGCTCTGGTTAATTCAAGTGGGTCTACTGCGGCGAGAAGTTGACGGACAGGGGTTAACAGACAGTTTTCGGGTGACACCGCTGGGTCGCCAACTGGTACAGAAATGGCATGAGCAAGGAGATTCTGCCCGCATGACACCGACGCTCAGCGATCGCCTACACCATGCCTGGAACCGTTGGTTTCGGCTGCCCATTTAAGTTTAAGGCTAAGAGATGAAGGATAACCTGAACGCACTGATGACCACTTATACGTTGCGAAGATCGAGACAAAATAACTCTCGTAGTTTCTCCTCCCTCAGCCTTCATCCTTTATCCTCCAGAACGTTTCAAGGGAATCTTGCATGAAAGCCATCATGGTTGTGGGCACGACGTCTCACGCAGGAAAATCGCTGCTAACGGCTGCTATTTGTCGTATTCTCAGCCGTCGCGGTTGGCGAGTCGCACCGTTTAAAGGGCAAAATATGGCGCTTAATGCCTATGTCACTGCTAGCGGTGGTGAGATTGGTCATGCTCAAGCAGTGCAGGCATGGGCGGCGGGGATTTCTCCCTGGGTTGAAATGAACCCTATTCTGCTGAAGCCGCAAGGCGATATGACTTCCCAAGTCATCATTAAGGGCAAAGCCGTTGGCAAAGTGGGAGCCGCAGAGTATTACGAGGAATATTTTGATGTTGGCTGGCAGGCGATCGAAGAATCCCTGCGTCGCTTAAGTGAAGAGTTTGATCTGCTGGTTTGCGAAGGCGCTGGCAGCCCGGCAGAAATCAACCTTAAGCATCGCGACCTCACTAATATGCGGATCGCTAAGCATTTGAATGCGCCCACGATTCTGGTTGTAGATATCGATCGCGGTGGTGCCTTTGCTCACGTTGTTGGCACGCTGGAACTTTTAGATGAGGATGAGCGCGCCCTGATCAAAGGGGTTGTCATCAACAAGTTCAGGGGACAGCGATCGTTGCTGCAATCTGGCATCGACTGGCTGCAAGAGCGCACGGGTATTCCTGTCATTGGTGTGATTCCCTGGTTGGATCAGAGTTTCCCAGCCGAAGATTCGTTGAGCCTCATTGACGGTCGTGCCAGCAATCCCACCGCCGACCTCAATATCGCTGTCATCCGCTTGCCCCGCATTTCAAACTTTACTGACTTCGACCCACTGGAGTCGGAACCCACAGTTTCAGTGAAGTACATTAGCCCGAAACAACCGCTAGGTTACCCAGATGCGGTGATCATCCCTGGCTCCAAAACGACGATCGCTGACCTCATCGTGCTGCATAAAGCTGGCATGGCAGAAGAAATTCAGAACTACGTTGCAGCAGGCGGTACGGTGCTGGGCATCTGCGGCGGCTACCAAATGTTGGGCAAAATCCTGGCAGATCCAGAAGGCATCGAAGGACAAGAAGGACGCTTCAAAGGGCTGGGGCTACTCCCGCTGAAAACCGTCATTGCTGGACAAAAAATTGCCCGACAGCGGCAGGTTACCTCCAATTTTCCGCAAGAAGGACTACCGGTTGCAGGTTATGAAATTCACCAGGGCAGGACGCGCCTCATTGAAGGGGAAACGATCCAGTTGCTCTTTGATGATCCCAATCTTGGCGTAGTGGATGAAACCCAGTCAGTTTGGGGTGCGTATCTGCACGGCATCTTTGACAACGGCCCCTGGCGACGTGCCTGGCTCAACCGTTTACGCCAGCAACGCGGCTTAAAGTCACTGCCAACAGGCGTACCCAATTACCGAGAACAGCGCGAACTCATGCTGAACGCACTGGCGGATGCGGTTGAACCGCACTTGAATCTCACGACGGTTTTACCACAGAGTCGTTAGTAGTCAGTGACACTAATCGTTTAGTAGTGATGCAGTAGGGCGCAACGGTTCTAAAGGGGCAACGGGCGATCGCGTCTACTCCAAAAATTCAGGCATTGAGGCAACTATTTTAGTACCTCACTATAGAGAAGCAGCGCACTGCTCGCCTAGTTCGGAGTCGAAACCGCGATTTGTCCATGCCTTGTCTCTCAAGGGTAGTGCTTGTTGTGGAATAGGCTACACAATGCCGAATCCACTACGCACAAGTTTCTTCAATAAGTTAGACAAGGTGTTTGAGCTAAACGACACCCCGCACATCACCCAATACAGTCTTCGAGCGCTCCTGCATTCAGACTGACGCATAGAGGTATATCACCTAAGTCTGAAAATATGCGGAAAGATTCTGACTATTCAGATTGAGCGATGTATTGTGCAGACTATTTCTACATAAGATCCCAAATTTGCTATTTAGGCAGATTATTTCTATCTATCCACCCACCATTGGCTCTTAGGCGGAAACTTTCAGTCTATTAATCGTTAGCCTTCATTCTTTTGCTGCGATCATCTGCCTACCTTTTAACTGAGTTGAGAATCAGAAAATGTCTTTACTTACCGAAACTTTGACTCGAATCATGGCATGGATGCAGGAACATAATCCTCAATATGCCGAGTCGTTTCTACCAGGGTTACCTCAGCATAGAATTCAAGAATTGATCGAAAGGCTTGACATTCCATTTTCAACCGAACTGTATGAACTCTATCAATGGTGTAATGGTACTTATGAAGAAAGCAATCGTATGAATGCTCTCTTGGTGTTTCATTTCTCGCCACTTGAGCAGATGGAGCAACTTATGAGCAGATGAATTCTGATAAGGAAAATGTTTATTTCATTCTTCAAGATGGGTCTCGTTTATTTCCAATCTCAGACGATGGAGGTGATTACGTTACAGTTCTAATTCCTCAAGAGGCAAATATTTTACAAATTCCTGTTGCTTTACTATAGCTATAGACAAGAGTATTAG
>DATNQS010000189.1:0-3869 GCA_036703925.1 Candidatus Sericytochromatia bacterium | reverse complement strand
GCCGCAGCGACCAGTTGGCATACCCTTTAGGGGGTGTTCCCAGACGCATCGCAATGATGCGGGCTTCCTACTCGCCATCGAGCAACTTCTCAGTGGGGGGTGTACGGCGAGGAGTACCGTTGAGGGTGTCCTCAAAGCCTTGTTCTACCAGCCGCCGGCGAATATTTTCTACGGTTTTGGTTCGACAGCCAAAAGCTTCTGCAATCCGCTCATCCGTCCAGTTTGCTGCCTCAATGTCAGTCTTCAATAGAATTTGGGCGCGTCGCACCTTTTGACTACTGCCCTTGAATTTCTTGACCACCGCTTGGAGCTGACACCGTTCTTCATCGGTCAAGCGAACAGCATATTTCTTCTGCATAAAGCACCCTATCGCTTTATACAACTTCGCCGATTGAGAGGGATTTGCCAACCCTAATTCCTAATTGTGACGCTGCACTAGGTGCTTTATATCTCGATGAAGAAGGTTTCATCAATGAAGATCCATGCCAATTTTTGACAATCATACAAAAATATAGCGCTACAATGGTAAGTCCAGAATTAGTCAATCTTCTATTACAGAATGATTAGTGCGATCATCGATTGATAGATTTCTGGGAACGCACCATGCTCATGCTTGAAGCAAGCGATCTCAGGCTAACAATTCGGGTGCAGCGGATTAACCAAATCCGCTTGGGTGGAATGTAATAACTTTGGCAACCGCTGACCCGAACCGTTAGGCTGCCTCAAGCCATCGGTAGGGGCATAGTCGCACGAAATTCTTTAATGGAACCACTAAGTTGGCAGCGGTACAGGCAATCGCGAAAATTGCTCCTGACCATAAAATGAAAAAGACAACGTACTTCAGGGTTGTTTATGGATCAGCAAACGCGCATCATCCTCAATCCGGATATCCTAGTCGGTAAGCCCATCATCCGAGGTACTCGACTTGCTGTTGAATTCATCATCGACCTCCTTGCCCAAGGCTGGAGCACCGATGAAATCCTTCGCAATTACCCCGGCATTAGCCTTGAAGATATCCAAGCCTGCCTCAGCTATGCCAGTGCTGTGCTCAAGGCTGAGAAAGTTTATGCCATTCCGGTTTAGTCCATGCGCTTCCTTGCCAATGAGAACTTTCCTCTGGATGCCGTAGAAGCATTACGCCAGCAAGAACATGACGTGGTTTGGATTCGTACAGAATCCCCTGGCATTTCTGACCCTGAAGTACTAAGTCGTGCCCAAGCAGAAGACCGCATTCTCCTGACCTTTGACAAAGATTTTGGCGAACTTGCTTTTCGGACGAAACTTCCCGCTGCCAGCGGTATTGTTCTGTTTCGGATTACAGCATCCTCTAGTGCGGTAGTGGCTCAAAAGGTAGCAGCGGCGATCACCATGCGAGATGATTGGGCTGGACATTTTAGCGTCGTCGAAGATGACAAAGTTCGGATGAGACTTCTGTAAAGCAAATCTATTTTTTCACCCTGAGAGAATAGTTCCAACCTGTGGTAGAAACAGCAGCATAAAACTGCATTGGTGCAGGCGGTACAGAGGTTACTGATGAGAGTTCAACGTTATCTGCCGCCGCACAACTTCCCCGTTATGACATATAGTTTTGCTGGCAGAAAGAATCGGTGCAGACTCTACTTGCAATGATCTGCATAACAAGCGCTGGTTTGCTGGATAGTGCCAGGGGCTAGCGCGATCGCTGAAGCTAATGAGTTTTCAGCGTTTGGGTTATCAGGTTATAAAGTTCACGGCGCTTCTGTTTCAGCGTGAAGGCGACGAGTTGAGGCTTAAAGTGGCGTTATGTCGATCGTTCTCTTGAACCTGCCTAACGCGCTGGTACTGTCCACCAGGCGAGGGCATACGGCTGGATTGGGTCATTTACCTGGCGGTGAAATTGGATGCGGATTTTGTAACGTCCCTTAGTGGGCACTGGATGAAAGAGATGCTGCACGCTATCGACATCGCTAATGGATGACCAAAGGCTTTGCTTGACATCATTGTCATCGGCACGCATCAGGTAGAGAGTCAGCGTGTTTAAACCACGATCGCGAAAACTCTCCTCTAAATCAAACTCCCCGTTGTTGTTTTTGTCTACCAGTTCAACCAGGCGATGCCACACTAGTGTCGCTGAAACATAGCTGCCCTTCTGTAACGGCTTCTCCAGCACATAATCCTGAAACGATGGTGCTTCTGTCTCTACGTTCTTATCCTTCGTCCCTTCGCCTTGATCCGTTACTCCGACCGTGCGATAGTCCCACCCGATCGCCGGGACGGTTGTTTCTGGGCTGTATTGTCCAGGGCTAAACTGCTGATAAGCGCGAAAGGCGTTGAGTTGTCCGACCCCCATTTGCGTGTTTAGCGGCAGGCTACGATCGCGGTACGCATCCGACTCAAGCCAACTACGATTGTTTTTATCGAGAATAGTACGGCTCATGCCAAGCGCCAGACCGTCGCCAGCATCCTGCATTTTATCGGCTGAGTTTAGCAAGACCGCTTTCATCACCTGCGCCCGCCGAGCGTCTAGCGTCCAGGGTAAGCTGCATCCTGGCTGTTTGCAGCTCACGCGCAGTTGGCGATCGCCATACTCTTGCAGCAGCGCTACCGTTGCCGTCACATGGGGAGCCGCAAAACTGGTGCCGCTGGAGGTCGTCAAATTGCCGTTTAGCGCCACGAGGCTAACATCATTGCCAGGAGCCACTAGCCCGATCGCGCGTCGAGCGCCAACGTTCGTTTCAATGCCTGCGATCGCCGCCCCCGACCCTGACGCATCACCCAAATTGGCAAAATCCAGCTTGCGAAAAATCCCCTCCATCCGCGTCGTAAACGCAACATTGATGCCGTTAAAGTTGTCTGTCGGAATTGAAATACCGCCCTTGCCCTGGTTGCCAGCGACAACGTACAGCACATTGTGAACGCGGGTAGACCAGTCGATGCACTGAGTCAGGAGCGCGTTGCCGTCTAGCACTGGGTTGGGGCGTGGATCTTGGCGTAGCGCTTCGCCAAAACTGAAGTTAATTGCCCGGACATCACCGCCATTTTGCTCTGCTACGTACTGCGCTGAAAGGCATTCTTCGGGTTGACCATAGCGCTTAGGCGTACCAGCCGCTGATGAGTACAGCCGTGCGCCCGGAGCCACACCCCGCAGACCCTTCGCAGCGCTAATCATGATGCTGGCAACATGCTGGGCGTGACCGTCAACGTTCATGTTGACTCGAGCGGGCGCATCGCGAAAAAACACCCGCGTCAACGGTACAGCCCGATTTTGCGTTACTGCTTTGTCAATGCCAAACTGACCGGGACGACCAATTTCTACCTGCCCGATCGCAATTTTGCGCCCAATTAAGTTGTAAGGCGGAGCGTGCAGCCGCAGCGCATCAATACCAGCGGCACCAACCGAGCTTGACTGCAAAAAGTCAGCAACTCCTGCCGTTGTACTTAGTGCGATCGTACTGAGCGCGATCGTGCTGAAGCCTCCAGCCACCCAGGTTAGCGGTCTCAGAAGGTATTGGCTAAGAGCAGGTTGCCTCACAGTTGGTTGCGTCAAAAGGTGCCGCCGCATCACGAAGGTTTCTCCACAAGATGAGGGACTTGAATCACAGTTTGTTAAACTAACTACAATACAGCGCTGCTAGGAGAACCACCCAGCCATGACCCAAACGCCATCCAGTCAAAAACCAATTGTCATTGCTCCCTCGATTCTATCAGCCGACTTTAGCCGTTTAGGTGAGGAAATTCGTGCGATCGATGCTGCCGGGGCAGATTGGATTCATGTCGATGTGATGGATGGTCGGTTTGTTCCTAATATAACGATCGGACCGTTGATTGTAGAAGCAATTCGACCTGTGACGCAGAAGCCACTCGATGTCCACTTGATGATTGTGGAACCA
>DATNQS010000188.1:0-4126 GCA_036703925.1 Candidatus Sericytochromatia bacterium | reverse complement strand
GATCTGGTGCGGCAGTTGGGGGTCGAGCCGTCACGCCTAGTAAAAACAGCAAACTGGCTGGGACCGCTGCTGGTAGAAGCGGGGTTACAAGGCGTGCAGGCAGTGCTCTTGTTTGGCTACCACGGCAAGCTCTTAAAGTTGGCAGGCGGCATTTTTCACACCCATCATCATGTGGCAGACGCTCGGCTAGAAATTCTAACGGCTCAGTGCGCGATCGCTGGACTACCGACCGAACATCTGCAAACGCTCTTTAGCAGTGCTACGGCTGAAGCTGGTTTACAGTATTTGCAGCAGATTGATGCGACAGAAGGAAAAACCTGGGTGGAGCGGGTGTATGGATCGATCGCTCAAACCATTGACGAGCGAGCGCAAGCATATATTCAGACGCATAGTGAGCAAGCGGTCAACGTGGGCACCGTTTTGTTCGATCGCAGTCGGCAGATTATAACAAAGAGTCAAAGAGGAAACATCCTACTTGGGCAAGTTTTGCTAGGCTAGATATAATATCCAACTACAGTACGCAGCTTTACTTATTCTTTTTAATCTACTGGTTGCCCTCCCTACTGTTTGAAACTCACTGCTGGCGTAAATACCGCTACGCATCGATCCACTCTTGTAGCAAAATTTAGGATACCTCGGTGACTCTACAGACAGAACAACAGCTTCAGGTCGAGCCAGTTGAGCAAAATCGGCTCAACCGCCAACTAATTGTCATTTTAGATTTTGGCTCGCAGTACTCTGAATTAATTGCCCGTCGGATTCGGGAAACTCAGGTCTACTCTGAGGTACTTTCTTACCGGACAACTGCGGCACAATTGCGACAACTTAACCCGAAAGGGATCATTCTGTCGGGTGGTCCTAGTTCGGTGTATGACAGCGCTGCCCCTCACTGCGACCCAGAAATTTGGGCATTGGGTGTGCCAGTTCTGGGTGTGTGCTACGGTATGCAACTGATGGTGCAGCAGCTTGGTGGTGGGGTAGAGCGATCGGAGCTTGCAGAATACGGCAAAGCGTCCCTGATGATTGATGATCCCACCGATCTGCTGACCAATGTTGAAGAGGGGACAACGATGTGGATGAGTCACGGTGACTCAGTGACACAACTCCCAGAGGGGTTTGAGCTGCTAGCGCATACGGCAAATACTGCCTGCGCTGCGGTTGCTCATCACGATCGCAAGCTTTATGGGGTGCAGTTTCATCCAGAAGTCGTGCATTCCATTGGCGGGCTAGCGCTTATTCGCAACTTTGTTTACCATATTTGCCGCTGCGAACCAACCTGGACAACAGATGCCTTTGTCGAAGAAGCCATTCGTGAAATTCGCGCTAGAGTCGGCGACAAACGGGTTCTACTCGCCCTTTCTGGCGGTGTTGATTCGTCAACGCTAGCGTTTTTGCTGTATCGGGCGATCGGCGAGCAGCTAACCTGTATGTTCATTGACCAGGGCTTCATGCGGAAGCTAGAGCCAGAGCGCTTGGTCAAATTATTTCGGGAGCAGTTCCACATTCCAGTCGCGTATGTCAATGCCCGCGAACGCTTTCTCGCTCAGATTCAAGGCGTTACCGATCCCGAAGTTAAACGCAAGCGCATTGGGCATGAGTTTATTCGCGTCTTTGAGGAAGAATCGCGGCGACTGGGACCGTTTGACTACCTGGCTCAAGGCACTCTCTACCCAGATGTGATTGAATCGGCTGACACGAACGTTGATCCCCAGACGGGTGAGCGAGTGGCAGTCAAAATTAAAAGCCACCATAACGTCGGCGGTTTGCCTAAAGATTTGCAGTTCAAACTGATTGAGCCGCTTCGCAAACTGTTTAAGGATGAAGTCCGTAAAGTGGGTCGATCGATCGGTTTACCTGAAGAAATTGTGCTGCGACAGCCGTTTCCAGGTCCTGGTTTAGCCATTCGAATCTTAGGCGAAGTGACGGATGACCGTCTGGACATTTTGCGCGATGCTGATTTGATTGTGCGGCAAGAGATTAATCGGGCAGGGCTATACAACGAATTGTGGCAGGCATTTGCGGTGCTTTTGCCGATCCGTAGTGTTGGTGTCATGGGCGATCAACGTACCTACGCTTACCCGATTGTGCTACGGTTTGTTTCTAGCGAAGATGGTATGACGGCGGATTGGTCACGCGTTTCGTATGATCTTCTGGAAACGATCTCCAACCGCATTGTGAATGAAGTAAGGGGCGTTAACCGCGTGGTTTATGATATTACCTCCAAGCCGCCTGGCACGATCGAGTGGGAATAGCTACGTAGTCCTCTATATTTTGTAAAAAGGAGTGCCTCTAAGCAGGGGTTTCATCGTTCCATTAAGCGCTTACGCTGAAGCCCCTTCTTCCGTTAAGGACACCTTTGTTCCATTATCTAGCTACTTACTAGGCTAACTTCAGACCCTCTGTAGCAGAAGTGATCTGTGGAAAACCCGTGCAAGTCTGTGGAAAACCCGTGCCAAAGCAGGGCTTCCTGTGGAAAACTCTACGTTTTCAGGAATCGTACAGTTGTGAATTAAGCTTGCACCAATTAAAGAACAGTCTCTAAGTTTCGACTCATTTTCAGTCAAAACCTGATGTTAGCTAAACCTAAAATTGTTTGCATTGACCGTTTGAGGCTACCAGGGAGCGCTAAATGGAACGGCATTTAGTAGGCTGCTTCGTTTTCCGGTGCTTTCATTTTGGCTTTAGCTTTGGCAGCGCTTTTCTTCAGCGCATCTAACCGAGCTTCATATCTCGATCGCAGCCGTTTCTTGGGCGATTGTTCAATCAGCACTTTCAAGGCGCTACCAAGACTTTTATAAGCATTGGGGAGCGTATAACCAAAGCGAGTTGCCAGCGCGATCGCCTTTTCGTCTGCCTCCAGCACTTCTTTCAATGTCTTCTCAGTGCTGTTCTTCTGCCACAGCCTCCAGCCCGAAACACCGCATAGTCCAAGGGCTAAGAGCAGTAGCAGCCCATCTTGCACCCAAAGTTCACCCACTGCACCACCCAAGCCGATCGCCAGCGCCGCCATCTCCCAACCATCCTTGGGGATCGTATCATTTTGGATACGTGCCACCTCATGCCAGAACAGGAGATTGCGCTGATCCGTGGCTAATTGCTCCCATTTCACCATGTCGATTTGAATTTCGACCTCATCCTTGCCAATTTCTTCACAAGTGAGCAGCGGTGGGTTAACGGCTGTTGTCGCTTCAACCGAAACCCAGCTCTGAAGCTCTGGCGGCAGTAAGGTTCTCAACCGCCGCAGTTCACTCATTTCAGCCTTAGCAGAGGTGGTTGCGTATGATGTCATGGTTCCGCTTGAAAAATTTCGAATTTCAAAAGTGCCTCCTTTAAATCATAGCGATCCCAGGAAGCCTTTGCCGTTCTGTTTATTCTCTAGGATTTTGCTCCCTTCATGCAAGTGCGATCGCTAAAAAATTGCTTATAGCCCCTTTGAGGTGACACTAGCGAAGCCGCCAATACAGTGATGGGCTGACGCTTTTAGCAGTTTGCCCCCCTTCACCTATGCCGAAGTTAGTATCAGCACTATCTACTTTTTAGCCACTCCCCGGCCAGCAGCACCTCTTAAAGCTAAGGATTCGGTCGGGATAGAACACCGCTAACGGGCTGGGAGAACTGTGCCCCGCCTGAATAATGAGCAATGACTGCTAAGGGTACTGTAAGCGTTAAAAGAGCGATCACCACCCCTACAAGCTCTGCAAAGCAGTGGGTTGATCGCCCGGTCGTACTGGCAGGCTGACTACCTGATTCCATAAAAATAGCTATGCACCAATGGGAATTTGAAAAGGCATGACGTATATTTAATGCCCGTGCAGAGAAAATCTTCTCTACATAAATAATTTTAACGAGTTTGCCCCAGGCTATGGGTTCCAGTAAACAAACTCAACGTAAGCTTCAGAAAACGTAAGTCTCAGAAACGTAGAAAGAAGGCTGCAACTCAAACCCACCTGCACACGTACTCACGTTTGTGCTTTCTAGCGTTGCTGTCTACGATCGCTCCTTCAACAGTTGATGGATACCCTGCAGCTCAGTCAGAATCGCTTGCAAAAGCTCCTGTGTAGGCGTGGGTGCTGCCTCAAGGACTTCGATTGTGACGTTTTTAATCTTGAGCACATCCTTTGCGAAA
>DATNQS010000187.1:0-6256 GCA_036703925.1 Candidatus Sericytochromatia bacterium | reverse complement strand
ATTTCGGCACCACCTTTGCGGGTGCGATCAATCAACCGCTCGATGGTGCCAGAATCCATCAATTCTGTAATGGGAATGCCGTTTACGGTCGTATAGCGGGGCAGCGGCACCATAAGGTCGCCATGACTACCCAACACAGTCGCGCTAATATCGCTCGTTGAAACGCCTAGCTCCATTGCCACAAAGGTCTGGAAGCGGGCAGAATCCAGCACGCCAGCCATGCCCATCACTCGATGTACTGGCAGTCCGCTGGCTTTCCAGGTGATGTGCGTCATCTGGTCAAGGGGATTGGTGACAACGATGAAGATCGTGTTGGGTGAGTGGACGATCGCCTGCTTCGTTACCTCCAGAACAATCTTGCCGTTGATCACCATCAGATCATCGCGACTCATGCCTGGTTTGCGCGGTAGCCCAGCGGTAATCACCACGACATCAGAGTTCGCCGTATCCGCATAATCATTCGTGCCGATAATCTGGCGATCGTGCCGCTCGATGCCCCGTGCCTGCATTAAATCCAGTGCCAATCCCTGCGGGCGGCCTTCCACTACATCTAGCAGCACAACATCAGCAATGTTCTTCTCAGCCAGACGTTGTGCCAGGGCGCTACCTACGTTGCCAGAGCCAACAACAGTCACGCGAGGTGGAGAACAGGCGATCGTAGACGGGGTTAAATCCATAGTAGGAGAGAGGGGTGAGGAGCGAGGTGAGTTAAAAGCGATGAGCCGTGAAAAGTCTATTTGATAACAGTCCAAAGCGTTGGGGCATCTAACCATCATGATGTTTTTTGATGGTTGCCCCCACTCCTTACACCTCTCCCCTTAATTGAACGCTTCGAGCTGATCCTGCCGCAGCCAAATATTTGGCGTTGGGGTAGCGCCAAATTTAACCAGGGCATAGTCACCGCTCAGGTCAACCACTTCACCCTTTGTTTCAAAGATGTAGGACGAAAAGCGAGGATCACTTGCCTGTGCCTCCAAACTCTTTTCTAGCTTATCTTTCACAGCCCGTACAAAGTCACCGCGTTTGATTGGCATAGCGCTTACCGTCAATGATTCACGTCTCTCAGCATTGTACGGCGGAAGCAGAACGGACGAACGCACTTCCCATGATATCTCTCAGCCACTAGCCGCATCACCAGTGATGAATGCCCTGCTGGCTTGGAGCTTAGGCGGGAGCATAAAGACAGATGCGGCGGCGATGACAGTAGTAGCAGCCGCACGGCTTGATCGAGCACCTTTGGTCGTGTCAAACTTGTAGCCGCTTTCGACCTTAGTTTCTAACCGCTCGAGCCACTGGGTAAGCTGCTTTAACTCAAGCAACACCTGCTGTTGAAAGTGTTCTAGCGCCTCACCTACATGCAGTCTGCATTACCACCAACGGGTAAGCTCAGCGCCTAATCGTTCTCTGCAAAGACGTACTTGTAGAGATCCTTAGGATCTGGTTCGGGGCTTTCCAGAGCGAACGTGACGGCTTCCTCGACGACTGCCTGAATTTTCTTTTCGATCGCCTTCAGTTCGTCTTGGCTTGCCAGGTTTTGCTCAACGAGATGTGCCGCCAGTTTTTTGAGCGGATCACGGGCGAACCAGGCTTCTTTTTCTGCCTTCGATCGCAGTTCGTCGGGGTCTGCCAGCGAATGCCCTCGGAAACGATAGGTGAGGCATTCAATCAGTGTGGGACCTTCACCTGCACGGGCACGTGCTACGGCTTCTTGAGCTACGGCACGAACTGCCAGCACATCCATGCCATCCACCTCATAGCCAGGCATCCCAAACACGCTCGCTTTTTTGTAGATTTCGGGTTGGGAGGTTGCGCGTTCGTGCGCCATGCCGATCGCCCACTTATTGTTCTCTACCACATAGAGAATCGGCAGCTTCCACAGCGCCGCCATGTTCAGGCATTCAAAAAATTGACCATTGTTTGTGGTGCCATCACCAAAGAACGCTGCCGTAACCTGGTCAGACGAGGCATCGCCCATTGCCTCTCGACGGTATTTGGACTGGAATGCTGCACCCGTTGCTACAGGAATTCCCTCACCAATGAAGGCATAACCGCCCAACATCCGATGTTCTGCCGAAAAAAGGTGCATGGAGCCACCGCGCCCTTTGCTACAGCCCGTTTCTTTGCCAAACAGCTCTGCCATCACGTTACGCGCAGGCACTCCCGCACTCAACGCATGCACATGATCACGGTAGGTGCTGCAAACATAGTCTTCACCCGGTCGCATTGCCTGAATCACGCCAGTTGAAACGGCTTCTTGCCCGTTGTAGAGGTGGACGAAGCCAAACATCTTGCCGCGATAGTACATCTCGGCGCATTTATCCTCAAAGAAGCGCCCCAGCACCATGTCTTCATAGAGCCACAGCCCTTCTTCTTTTGTGACGGTGGCAGTAGCGGCTTGAAACGTTGGGAAGACTCTCTCTTGAACCATTTAACTTAATCCTATGACTGCAATCCTGGCTGGGGACTTTCTATATTCGCTCGAATCGGTCAAGTTTTCTAGAATTAATGCTATCTTCAGTAGATTTTTACGTATGCTGAGTTAGACTGCCACTCTGGCATCTAGCAGGTTATGATGATGGCAACTTTTGGGCTGGCGTTATCCGCTACCATAGCTTAACCTTATTGCTCACCGCTAGGAAAGTGCACCGTGCGTATTCCGCTCGACTACTATCGGATACTGGGTTTGCCGATTCAGGCAACCGCAGAACAGTTGCGACAGGCACACCGCGATCGCACGCTGCAATTACCTCGGCGAGAGTACTCTGATGCGGCGATCGCCTCCCGCAAAAAGCTGTTTGACGAAGCGTTTGCGGTGCTGTCTGACCCAGAGCAGCGCCAGCTTTACGATGCTGGTTTTCTAGCCAGAGCCTACGAGCTAGAGCCAGAGCCGGAATCAGGAAATGGACTCGCAGGCAGCAAGGCATCCGGACGAGTAGCCGCAAGCGAGAGTGGCAACGACCCTCATACGCCTAGCATCGACGTTCAGGATGACCAGCTTGTTGGTGCCCTTTTGGTGCTGCAAGACTTAGGCGAATACGAATTGGTACTACGGCTCGGTCGTCCCTATTTAACGGGCGGCAGTGCCAGCCTGAAGCAGGGGCAGTTTGGCGACCCCAGTATCATTTTTTCTGACATTGTGCTGACTGTTGCGCTTGCCTGTATGGAACTTGGGCGGGAGCAGTGGCAGCAGCGACAGTACGAAAATGCTTCAGAAGCGTTGGAAACAGGGCAACAGTTGCTTTTGCGCGAGGGGCTGTTTGCTGAGGTGCGTGGCGAGATCCAGGCAGACCTTTACAAGCTGCGCCCGTACCGCGTGCTGGAGCTGTTGGCACTACCCGAAGATCAGATTGCCATGCGTCATCAGGGCATGCAGCTGCTGCAAGATATGCTGCAAGAGCGAGACGGCATTGATGGGGCGGGTGATGATCAGTCTGGGTTAAACATTGATGACTTTTTGCGCTTTATTCAACAGCTACGCGGCTACTTGACCGCTGCTGAACAACAAGTACTGTTTGAGCAAGAGGCGCAGCGACCCTCTCCAGTTGCAACCTATCTGTCGGTGTATGCACTCTTGGCACGAGGCTTTGCTGAACGGCAGCCAGCTCTGGTGCGACGGGCAAAGCTGATGCTCACACGCTTGAGCAGCCGTCAGGATGTGCATTTGGAGCAGGCTGTTTGTGCGTTGCTGCTAGGGCAGACCGAGAACGCCAGTCAGGCACTAGAGCGTAGCCAAGATTATGGTCCGATCGCGTTTATCCGTGAGCACTCTCAGGGTTCACCTGACCTTCTCCCTGGTTTGTGTCTCTACGGCGAACGCTGGTTACAAGATGAGGTCTTTCCACACTTCCGTGACCTGATGCCGCAGCAAGCCTCGCTTAAAGATTATTTTGCTGATCAGCAGGTACAGTCCTATCTGGAAGAACTGCCAGAGGAAGGCGATGATACGACTACGGCTTGGGCGCTATCATCCGCTTCTGCCAGCGCTAAAGGTGAGGCAAGAGGAGGATCGCCTAATCGGGGTCGAGTAGAGCGTCCTGCAACTGCATCGCCTCTAGCCGCAGGAGCAAGTGGACGTGCGCGTCCGGTCAGTGTTCAGTCTTCAGGCAACGTAGCTGAAGATAGCAGTGTCATGGCTGAGCGATCGCTGGAGCAAGACACCAGTCACGAGTACTTGATTCATACGGCTCGTGCTCACATTGCAGCACGGATGGGCACTGCTGTTTCAGACGATCGCATCCCGACGGAGGGTGCGCCAATGCCCATCGCCGAACGGGTGCCACAGGCGGTTGGTAGCGGTACAGTCACAACAGCCAGACCGCTTACTGATCGACCCGCTAGCGATCGCGTTCGTTCTGGTGATCGATCGCACAGCAATGGCGATGGACGTGGCAAGGCTGCCGTGCGTCGTCGAGGGGATCGTCCTGCTGCTAAGACGAAGCTGGCAGCACTACTTCCCTGGTTGTTGCCATTGGGCTTGACGGTAGCGATCATCACGCTGGGATTTATGGCGGGATCACTGTGGCGACGGGTTGCAACGAAGCCTGTGCCACAGGAAGAGCAGCTTGACTTGCGGCTCGATCGTCCTCTCTTTACTTTGCCTACACCGACCGCAGCGACCGCAACTACCGGTGTTCTTACCACTGCTGTAGCTGAGAAAGTTCTTCAAACCTGGTTTTCAGCCAAAGCCGATGCGATGGGACCTGATTATAAGCTAGAGCCGCTGGCAAACATCCTCGAAGGGTCAAAGCTGGCTGAATGGCAAGGAGCTGCTGCCGAAGCCAAACGTAATAATCAATATCGGAAGTACGAGCATACCGTTACAGTAAAATCGGTCGAGCTGAATCAAGCCGATCCTAACCAGGCAAACGTTTTGGCGGATGTCACCGAAGCAACTGAGTACTACGAAGCTGACCAACGCGACAAGGCCGAAACTAGTCCTAACCTACGCATTAATTACAGCCTCGTACGAAAAGATGGCGTTTGGCGGATTCAAAACTGGAAGCTTTTAGAGTAAAGTTTCGTAACGTGTTAACGGTGACAACGGCTTAGGTGTCAAGCTCTTGCCTTGTCCACGATCGTGTAGCAGACGTTTTGAACGCCGTAGGTATCTAAATTATGGCTGACACGCTGTTTGATGCCTACCTGCCGCTAGTTTTATGGACTGGTTTGGGGCTAATTGCTTTTCGGTTTGTGCCGCAAGCTCTTCCTCGCTTGTTGGGGCGATCGCTCTATTGGGTTGGTGTACCCTGGCAAATCTTGGCGCTAGCACGACAAACTGATTATGCACAAACCCTGGAGCTGGCTCCTGCTGTAACGATCGCTGCCCTTGTGCTGGGTTTACTGCTGGCATGGGTCAGCCTACAAGTGTATCAGCGCTGGTTAGCACGCTTGCCCTCAGCAGAAAGCCCACAATGCTCTCAAAGAGAGGCTGTGCCAATGCCGCTCTTAGTCATGCCAGCGGATGAAAGCCTGATCGCCCTCGACACCGCACTGCCAAATGAGCTGACGCAGGCTAGGCTTAACCGCACTCAACGGGGCAGTTTTATTCTGGCAGCGACGATCGGCAATACGGGCTTTGTTGGTTTGGGGCTAGTGCCTGCGCTCATTCATCCATCGGCTCTTGGCTGGGCGGTGTTTTACAGCGTGACGCACAACATTATTGGTACATACGGCATCGGTGTGTTTCTGGCTAGCTACTACGGGCGATCTCAACAACAGAACCACTGGTTTGTGCAGCTACGCGACGTGCTAACAGTGCCGTCCTTGTGGGCATTTGCCATCGGCTCTCTAACGCGATCGGTAGCGCTCCCAGAACTGGCGGAACAGGTACTCCATGCCTCTCTCTGGTTCGTTATTCCTGGTGCATTTCTCTTAATGGGAATGCGCCTCAGCCAGCTTCACGGTTGGAAAAGCATTCAGCTAGCCTTACTGCCGACGCTGCTCAAGATGGTCATTCTACCGATCACGGTTGGTCTTGGCACTACGCTACTGGGGCTTTCCGGCGATGCACGTTTGGCGCTGGTGCTGATGTCTGGAATGCCCAGCGCCTTTGCGGGACTCATTCTTGCTGAAGAATACGAGCTAGACCGAGAGCTAATCGCTAGCAGCATTGCCCTAACCACGATCGCGCTTCTCTTTACCATCCCACTCTGGCTATTTTTCTTTAGGTAGCCATTGGTTAGTAGGCCCTCATGGCTGACCAATAACCAATGACTAACGAGCGATTGACTCCTTACACTAACGCTGGCACCGGAAC
>DATNQS010000186.1:0-2708 GCA_036703925.1 Candidatus Sericytochromatia bacterium | reverse complement strand
GGCACGAAGCGATCGCTACGATTCAGCTTGAGCGGCAAAGCTGCTCTCTCCAGAATCAAAGGTGATTGCAAAGTGAGCATACGGCTGAGACTGGGTCAAAACCTTAAGATAGGCTTCAGCATCGGGACGACGACGAAACCGCGTAATCGTGAGATGCTTTAAGTTAGGCAGCAGCTTGTGAACGACCCAGGGGGTCAGTTGATTTTGGTAGCTCATTATTTTACTCGGTGGCTAATGGTTTAACAACTGGAGAAGGCTACTAAGGCAGCGAGCTTATGGGCGGAACTGATTGCGCTCAAGTAATCGTCAAATTATTTGACCAAACGTCCTAACAAAACCCCATAAAACGCTATCTGTAGAATCATCCTCTCAGGTTCTCTACTATAGATAGCGGTTAATGCCTTAAACTGCAAAGCATTTTACAAAATGAGATATTTTTTGGTACGTGCCTGTGCGATCGTGCGAGTGCCGTACTTTCTTAGTGCTAAAGCGCAGGGCAAACTGTCTCAAGCGAGATACTGAAAGCGCTGGCGCAACAGACGAAATTGCCTGCATTCAAATCACTGGCGGGAGGGTCGTTGTAGGTGAGCAGCTGTAAGAAATAATGGCGCACATATGGATCAGTAAGCCGCTTCTTGCCAACTGCTAGCGGCTACAGCCCATAACAGTGATGCCTCAAAGCATCTCACGGCGTATGAAAGCGTCTCCTTTTACCTGAGATGGCTTTACGCAACCCCCAGCAAGCTGGCAAGTAGTGCTTTCTGCGCGTGCATCCGGTTTTCTGCTTGATCCCAAACGCGAGACTGCGATCCTTCGAGCACAGTATCCGTAATTTCTTCGCCGCGATGGGCAGGCAAACAGTGGAGTACGATCGCTGCCTGATCGGCATCACTTAAAAGCTGCTCACTGACCTGGTAGGGCTGAAAGATCGGAATGCGAGTTTCTGCCAGAGCTTCTTGCCCCATACTTGCCCAGACATCGGTGTAAATTACTTGCGCGTCTTTGACTGCCGCGATCGGATCGGTTGTCACAATCACTTCGGTCTTGCCGTTAGCGATCGCCTGCGCCTTTTGCACCACTAGATCGAGAGGACGATATTCTGGTGGTGACGCAACCCGCACATTTACACCTGCCAGCGCACAGCCCAGCATGAGCGAATGCGCCATATTGTTTCCGTCGCCCAGATACGTTAGCGTCAAACCTTTGAGAGAGCCGAAAGACTCCTGCATTGTCTGCAAGTCGGCAAGCACCTGACAGGGGTGTTCCAAATCAGTGAGTGCATTAATGATGGGGATCTTGGAGTAACTGGCAAAGGCTTCTAGGTCGTGCTGGTCAAAAGTACGGACGGCAAGAATATCAAGGTAGCGATCGAGTACCCGTGCTGTATCAGACAGCGGCTCACCGCGACCCACTTGCGTCACATTGGGGTTTAAGTCCAGCACTTGACCGCCCAGTTGGTACATGGCGGCTGAAAAGCTAACGCGAGTGCGAGTAGACGCTTTGTAAAACAGCAGCCCCAGGATTTTTTCGCACTTTGGTTTGAGGGTTCCCGCTTTCAATTGGGTTGCTAGAAGCAGGATGTCGTGTAATTCTTCTGCTGTTAAGTCCGCCAGACTGAGCAAGTCACGTCCTTTCAGTGCCCCCATTCCGTTTCCTTCTCCAAGTTTTTCTTCAAAACCGTACCAGATCTACATTCGTTCGCCTAGTAGTCCACCAATTTTACTTTGACGAAGCAAGCATTGTTTCTAAGCTTCTTTAGAGATCTTTCCAGGAAGTTGCAAATCACCCAAAAGATTGTTGACAAAATACTGAGCACTTGGCTGAAAAAGGTTCGACTATAAACTTCTGTTTGATCTGTTTCAAGCTTTCTGCGGTTTAAATCGGTTGTCTTTCAAACTATGTCAGCAAACGTTGAAACTGTAGCACTCAATACAGAAAAAATCTTATAGTTATAGATGTGGAGTAAAAACCGTGTCAACTTTATATTGCTGAGGCTCTTTCGATGACTAACGTACTACAGACTCATGACCGTCGCTTGAATCGACATCAAGACAGCATCATGGCATCCCTTGCTCACCGTTTGCAGGTAGCAAGAGCCGCTAATAATGCCCGTCTGGTTGCACTCTTAGAGCAAGAGAAACAGCAGGTTACGCCAGTACGATCGTGTGACGTAGCACTATCGCCGAAGAGCTGGTGGGTCACCACTGTACAGCGCATCACGCAGGGACTTTTTGGGGAAGCGTCTCTACAGGTATGTGAAGTAGTGGATGGTAGCGATCGCTGGTGGGTTGCGTCTGACCCGAGAACTGGACAAGTTGTTTACGCCGATTCTGAAGCAGAAATGCGCCTGTGGATTGAAGAAAACTATCAAGGTCGCTGAATACACTGGTTGCAGTTAGGCAAGGCGAAATGTTAGGGAAGCAAGATATTATTTGTTCGTCTTGACACGTTTGTAGAAAACATTACTAGAAATCGTTCATCTCTCTCTTTATACCTCTTTAAATTCAATCGTTAGGTAAGTCCTATAGTCAGCCCAGATCATTGTGGAATCAGCACAAGGTTGTAAGGCTGATCGCTATAGCTGTTTAGGGAGGGACGGAAGTAGGGACAACACCCGAAGGAACGCGCTTCATTCTTTTAGAGAGTACATGGAGCGTCATGATGAAAACGCAATGGCAACAGTACAAAGAATTAGAGTTGCTCCCCGA
>DATNQS010000185.1:0-9344 GCA_036703925.1 Candidatus Sericytochromatia bacterium | reverse complement strand
TTTGCAGCGATCGGTGCAGTTGCGTAACGGTACGATCGTGCCCCTTGGCTTCCTGCAAGTATCGCTGCTGAAACGGCTGCGACAGCACAATACTGAAGCGGTTACAGGGGTAGTGCGATCGCGCTACAGCAAAGGTGAACTGCTGCGGGGCGCCCTGCTGACCATCAACGGCATTGCTGCCGGCATGCGGAATACAGGCTAATTTGAACACGTTTATGAATCATCGTTGGCAATCTCGCTGGTTAAATGGTGCGCTGATCCTGCTGATTGGCTTCTCTATTCTGTTTGCAGGTTGTCAAGCCTCGCCTGCAACGACTACGATCAGTGCCGATGCCGTTTACCAACAGCGATCGCCTAGTAGGGACGGCATTGGCAAATTTTACATGGGTAGAGAAATTGCGCAAGTGATGGGGCATCTCGGCGCTGGCTGGTTAGAGCGCCCCAGCCGCGAACGGGAGGAGCAACCTCAGGCATTGATCAAAGCCCTTGACCTTAAACCAAGTGATGTTGTCGCTGACATTGGTGCAGGCACAGGCTACTTCAGCTTCCGCGTCAGTGGGCAGGTGCCTCAGGGAAAAGTGCTGGCAGTAGATGTGCAGCCAGAAATGTTGGCACTTGTCGAAGCGATTAAACAGGAAAAAAAGGTTAGCAACGTGGAGACGGTGCTGGGCAGCATCACGAATCCCAATTTGAAAGATGGATCGATCGACCTAGCGCTAATGGTGGATGCCTATCACGAATTCGACCACCCGAGAGAAATGATGCAGGCGATCGCTCAGGCACTTAAACCCAATGGGCGGGTTGTCCTCGTCGAATATCGCGGCGAGAATCCTTTAATTCCAATCAAACCCCTGCACAAAATGACCCAACGGCAAGTGCGGAGCGAAATGGCAGCCGTTGGCTTGACCTGGCTAGAAACCAAAGAAACCCTGCCTCAACAGCACATTCTCTTTTTTGGTAAGCAGGCTTAACCAGCAGCGGGAAAGGTTGTCCACAAGAAAACGCCGACTGTCACGATCGCCAAAAGACCCTGGATCAAATTGCCAACCAGCGAGCCAACCACGATGCCGAGCGCAGCTTTGGCTGCCAGCTTCAGATCCCGACAATAAATAAATTCACCGACGATCGCGCCTAGGATCGGTCCAATCAGAATGCCCAGGATGGGACCCCCGATTGGCAAGGCAGGCAGCAGCCCTAGAATGCCGACGACAAGACCAACGACAGCACCAATCTGTCCCCATTTGCTTGCGCCTGCTTTCTTTGCGCCGTAGTAAGTTGCCAAAAAATCGACACCAATCCCAACCAGCAGAAACACGATCGCGATCGTTAGCGACAAACCAACGCTACTAAAACCGTTCACCAGTCCCCAAACAAAAATAGCGATCGCTATTAAGCTAATGCCAGGAATTGCAGGCACAACGGCACCAATAATGCCAACGACCATGAGCGCAACGAGTAGCCAGTAAAGAGCAAGCATTTTGGGAAGTGGGGAGTGGGGAAAGGAAGAGCTTTAAGTTACTTTAGCCTTTAGCCTTTAGCCTTCTCAACCTCTAGAGACTGAAGCAGTGTATTTTCTAACTTGTCCGCGATCGCCCCAATCCATTTTTCATCCTGGCGGGTGTAACTACGCGGAGCATTTGCGCCCAGGATCATCGCGCCACGCTGACCAAGGGGTTGGCAGATTACGCCCTGAGTGTTTTCGGGTAGATAATCAAACTCAATGCGTCCAGGGTAGACTTTAAGCGCTACTAAATAAACGGGTGTTTGCTTTTCCAGCACTCGCTGCAAAATGGGACCAGGGGTAACGTCTCGCTTGGCTGACAGAATGCCACGTCGCAACAAAATTTTGCCGTCGTACCAGATGGTGAGCGATCGCGTTACTGTGTTTGTCAGTAACAGGTGTGATGCCCAGGCAAGCTCAGTTTTGAGTGCATCTGGTAACGCTGGATCAAGTTCAAAGCCTTCTTCACCGATCAGATCGACGCGATCAGGCGTGCGGGGTTGCGCCTGTTGCCAAAGCAAACCCGTTAGAATCAGGACGGCGCTCACAATCACTCCTAATGCGTCCGATCGTGATTGAGAGTTAGTTAGATCAGCGGTCAGCAGTCGATTTGCCAATAACAGGCAGCCTGCTAACCCGCCAACCACAAGTGGTAGTAAGCGTAGAGACAGGTTTTGGTCGGATTTAGTCATCCCGTTATGGTAAAAGCCTTTATATTCATTCTATTTAGAACGATCGCTAGCAGTACGAAAGGGTTGATGAATAGTTATTGAAACAGTCAGCCATATGACCAGATCTTAGAACGGTGGCTTGCTGACCAGCCCGACTAAGTAAAAGTCGAGAGCTGACCTAGAATACCGTTTAGCAATCGAATCGCATTGCTCTATGAGTACCGTATAGTCTTTGGCATAGTTGGAGACACAAAAATTGCTGGAATTATTTAGCTCTGGACTTCTATCGGTTTGGCTGAACATGGCAGGGCTTACTCGTCCTACCACCGTGGGTAGCCCTCCGGGAGCGAGTACCTTTGCTTGGCAAGACACCCCCTGGATTGTGCAGCCAGGAGAACCCAATGCAGTAACGCAGACAACGCTCCGGCAATATCTGGCGACGCTCAACCGCAAAGGTTTACCCGAGACGACGCAAGGCGTTTGGCTCCAGACTGGCTCTCAGTTTCTTGCCAGTAATCAGGGTACAACGCCCCTTCCAGCGGCTTCGCTAACCAAAGTTGCCACTTCTTTGGCAGCGTTGCAGACCTGGGGACCAGAACATCAATTTGAGACGCTGATCAGCGCGACGGGTCCGATCGAAAATGGGGTCTTGCAGGGGGATTTGGTTGTACAGGGTAGTGGCGATCCGTTGCTTGTTTGGGAAGAGGCGATCGCGCTGGGCAATGCGTTGCAGCAGCTTGGTCTCACAAAAGTGGCAGGCAATTTGGTGCTAACGGGCAACTTTGCCATGAACTTTGAAGACCAACCAGCAAAAGCCGGAGCGCTCTTTAAGCAAGCACTGAATGCAAAAGATTGGTCTGACGAGGTAGTCGCCCAATATCAACAACTGCCACCCGGAACACCGCGTCCCCAAATTGCGATCGCTGGCAATGTTCAGGTCATCACCTATGGCACCGATTTTCTTCCTAAACAGCTTTTGCTGGTACGGCATCGTTCACTGCCTTTGACCGACATCCTTAAGCTGATGAATATCTACAGCAACAATGTGATTGCAGATTCTCTCGCTCATTCAATAGGTGGAGCTGCGCTTGTTGCCCAGCAAGCCGCGATCGCGGCAGGTGTACCGCAAAACGAAATTCGGTTGAAAAATGGCTCCGGTTTGGGCACGGAAAATCAAATCTCACCCAGAGCCGTGTGCGCCATGTTTGTTGCTATCCAGCGCTATTTGCAGTTTCGCAGCCTAACGATCGCAGATCTATTTCCGGTTGCGGGTACTGACTACGGCACGATCGATTACCGCAGCCTTCCACTAGCAGCGGTTGTCAAAACCGGTACGCTAAACGATGTGAGTGCGCTGGCTGGTGTTGTGCCGACGCGCGATCGCGGGCTTGTCTGGTTCACTATCATCAATCGTGGCACCGACCTCGACGATCTACGTCAGCAGCAGGACAATCTCCTGCAAGCATTGGTTAATCGCTGGGGCGCAGTTACCACTCGACCTGTCGCGCTGTCCTCCATCCACACCGAAGCAGTAGCAAAGCGTTTAGGTGCAATCGATCGTAATGAGATTATACGATCGACTATTCCAGTCAGTATGGACTCACGCCGCTAGCCGTATGAAGGCGCAAACGTACAAATTAAGAGACCGCCTGATAATGTCCGAGCGGTCTCTTGCTGTTGGTTTTTTCCAGTAGGCAAAGGCGTAGGGATAAAAGCACATCCCTACGTTCAGCTATAGCCGTTTTACCTCAATTGACTAGATGCTCCTACCAAAGAGCGCGTACACCTTCACTAGGCGCTTCGGACCGTGGGTTGCTCTGGCGATTATTAAGATCTGAGTCGTTATTACCAGATCGTGGTGTTGTCTGCATACGCTGCTGGCTTGAGCCAGTATTTGGTTGCATCTCTTGAGTTGCCTCGCCACCTGTTGTCACACCAGGCTGATTGTCTGGCTGATTATTGCTACGGGGTGTTGCGTTTGTGCGAGGGTAGACTCCTTGCCCTGGTTGCTGCTGCATTGAACCATTCATCGGTTGCATCTGCTGCATGGCTGGATCCCCTGGCTGACCATCGCTGCGGGGTGATGCACTTGCTGGCTGGGTTTCTTGCCGTTGCTGCATCATCGAACCACCAGTGGGTTGCACTTGCTGCACTGCTTCACCACCTGTAGTGGCTCCGGGTTGGTTCACTGGCTGGTTAGTGCTGCGGGGAGACATGTTGGTGTTCGAGCGCTGCTGGGTTTCTTGCCCTTGTCGTTGCTGCATCATCGAACCACCAGTGGGGCGTACCTGCTGCACTGCTTCACCACCTGTGGTTGCACCGGGTTGGTTCACTGGCCGGTTCATGCTACGGTTAATGCCACGGGGGAAGGCGTTGGTGTTCGATCGGCGCTGGGTTCTTTGCACTGGCCGTTGCTGCATCATCGAACCGTCAGTAGGTTGTACCTGCTGCACCGCCTCACCCCCTGTGGTGGCACCAGGTTGGTTTACTGGCTGGTTGGTGCTACGAGGTGCTACATTCATGCGCGGTTGGGTTTCTTGCCCTGTACCACTGCTAGGTACCCGGTTTAGATCTTCTCCACCATTGGTGGTGCCAGCATCTCTACTAGCTGGGTTAGTTGGAGTCGCAGTCGAGGGCACATTAGGGTTGCTGTTGTTAGGAGACTGCTGTGAAAGGGCAGGAAGACTAATTAAAGCGCTGAGACCAGCCGCACCCAAAAAACCAGCCGCTTTGATAAGTAGAGTCCTAGAGTTATTTCTATTCATTGATATCTCCTTTGAGCCTCGGTTGAGACGAATCGTTTTGCAATCGTTCAACAGCTAGCCGTACCTTTCCCAAGTTGTTAACCCCAGCCTAATTAATGCTTCAATGGGAGTTTCAGTTAGCTACTACTGACTCCAGGTAAAATTGGATTAGCTGTTGTTGACTAGCTAAAGGTTAGAAATTTTACCCCGATTAGTTCTCCGTCTACGGGATCAGTCTTTACTCTGTCAAGCGAGGGAAAAGAAATAGCTCAAATAAAGGGTTAGCGATACAATGGCGATCGCGCTTGATCCCCTTATCTCTTCCTAAAAAGGCTGAGATGCTTCACTTGAAGCTCCAGGCAGCGATCGCTACACAGCCCCAGCCGACTAGAAACGCTACACCACCTAGGGGCGTGATAGCACCCAGCCATTTGATGTCCGTAAGGCTAAGTGCATAAAGGCTACCAGAAAAGATGGTAATGCCCGTAATAAACGCATAGCCTGCGATGCTCAAGGTTGGTGCGCTCGTTTCGGCTCGACTCAGCAGTATCGCAACCAAAAATAGCGCCAGTGCGTGATACATCTGGTAACGAGCAGCGGTCTCAAAAATTTCTAACGCCCGTTCTGTCAGGCGTTCCTTTAAGGCGTGAGAGGCAAAGGCTCCCGCTGCAACGGCTAGACCGGCAAGAATAGCGGCAACGGTTAAAAAAAGGCGGGTCAACAGCATCTCAAACCTCAGCAAGTAGCTAAAAATCAAGAGTAATCGGCTTTCTAACATTCAGTGACGGTGAAGCCAAAGTCGCTTCATTGAGAAACCCGATCGCTTGCTGCACTTAATTTTCGATCACCATCACCATTGCGCCGATCGCCTCGAGTTGTTTTTTGCACTGTTGGGCGATCGTCTTACTTACACCTGTGGCAATTGGCATTGGTGCAGCTTCCACCAGATCTTTTGCTTCCTTGAGTCCCAGCCCAGTCAGTTCCCGCACAAGCTTGATAGCAGCAATTTTGTGAACGCCAGGTACGGCTTCTAAAATGACATCAAAGTTACCCTGGGCTGCAAGTGGCTGTCCAACGACCAACTGCTGTTGTTGAAACAGGCTTGCTCTCGGTTGTACCTTACCGACGCTATGAGGAAGGCTAATGCCACCCAGATTAAAGCGGTAAGACATATTGCCTTCCTCGTCTACATCAAAATTGGCGGTAAATTCTTCGGCGCGTTCATCCAGATAGGCTTTTGCCATTGCACCAGTCAGCCCTGTTTCCATTGCAAAGCCGAGGGCAGTGATGCGCCCATCCCCTTGCTTGAGTAGCTTGAAGAATGTGGACTGAAGGCGATCGTGTTCTTCTTGCTGTTTTCTACTTCTACGCTGTTCTTCCGAGATCAACTGCTGACTAACAGCGATAGGTGTCAATCCAAGGGTATAGAGTGTTAACCAGACCTTTCTTGTGTCTGTTGCCTCTGGATTGTTCAGAGCGCTTACAGTAAAGACAGTGACTGGTAGCCCAATACCCAGCAACACACCTGCCATTATTTTTGTGATTAGCCCCATAAACCCGGCACACTTCCCAACGATGCCGCGATCTTAGCCTTTGGAAAGACTAAAGGCGAAAAGATAAATGCTGAAGGATAAAAAAATTAGCCTTTAGCCGTCATTCTTCATCCCTTCACCTTTATCCTTTTTCTCTTGTGACTTCCAGCAAACGCGAAAAGTAGAAGCTGGTTTTGGTCATAGCATTGCGTTGCACTGTCCAGCCCTGGCTCTCTAGAATCTTCACGACTTCGGCTTCGCGATGCAGGTAGGCGCGAGTGGCTTTGCTGGGACCAGGAAAGAAATCGCCAATCTTTTTGAGCAAGCTGTAAGCAAGGGTTTTGGGCGCAAAGCTGAGAATGAGCCGCGATTCTGCCAGGGAACTGAGATGACTAATCATTGCCGCTGCCTTGTCCTGCGGATAGTGAATCAGCACATCCAGACAGATAACGGTGTGATAGTGACCGCTCAGAGTTTCCAAGTCCTGCACTGCAAAGGTTGGATTGGTCGATTGTCCCAGCGTAGCTTGCGATCGCTCTTTCGCTTCGCCCACCATTTTTTCGGAAATATCGCTGGCGAAAACCGTTACGCCTGCTTCGGCTAGCGGAATGCTGAGACTGCCGACACCACAACCCGCATCACAGACTGACAGTTGCGCCAGATTGCCATCTGCATGTAGCCAACTCAGCACCGTATCGACCGTTTGCTGATGCCCTGTGCGGATGTCGAGCTGCACTTTGTTAACTTCGCCATCTCCATAGATTCTGCGCCAGCGATCGAACCCAGTAGCATTGAAATACTCGCGAACAACGGTCTTATCGTCAACAGCGGTCATAAATTCGGCTTACATGATTTTGCTCACAGCTTCATCCTATTACTGTGTGGGTTTTAGTGGAAGGGTGAAGGGTGAAGGGGTGAAAGGGAGAAGAGTGAGGGGGTGAAGAGTGAAGGGGTGAAAGGGAGGAAGGGTGAAGGGGTGGGTATGGTTTTAACTGAGGAGATTTCTAGCAAACAAAATACCCGTAGGGGCAGGTTTGATACCAACGTGATCGGCTATGAGCAAAGATTCTGGCAAAACCTGCCCCCTACAAGCGGTACATTCTTTCTCAGAAATCTCCTTATCGATCGTAGTGATTGACCAGTGTTTCTGCTAATTGCAGTGCTTCGATCGGTGTTGTGATTTTTGCTTCCGCTCTGGCTAGTTGAATGGCTGCTAGCAGCTTGCCAATACGGGGTCCAGCAGGCAAGTTCAACGCGGTCATCAAATCCTGCCCTGTGAGCAAGGGCGTGGGATGAGCGACTGGATCACCTGGTGTAAGAAAGCGGTTTACCAGAGGCGCGATCGCGGCTACAGGTGTACCGATCGCGATCGCCAAGAGCGCGATCGCGGGAAAGGTTGCCCCCGCCAGTTGAAAAAACTCGTATTGCTCCCGCAGCGACAGGTCTAGCTGGGCAAGCGGTTGCAGGTGCCAATCTGGCGCAATGTCGTCGGGTTGGCTAGCAGCACACAACAACGGTAGGCACTTCAGAATGGTGCTAACCGCTTGCACATCAGTACGGCTATACTTCAAGCGCCGCAGTTGCGCTTCTGCTTGAGCAAGATTGGCTGGCAGCAAACTTGTGAGCTTCGCGGTGGTGAGCCAGGTACGTGTAGAACCTGATACGGCTGGTAGTGGTGCTGTCGAGTCGCCGCTACCAGTTCCACCCTTTGATGCTGGCTGCCGTTTCGCACCCGGACGCATACGGCTGAACAATTCCCAGGCAAAGTCAGGCAAAGTTTCTTGTAACAGTGCTGCCGCCTGATCGATCGCTCCCACCAGCGCTAAACTCTGAGCCGTCGCAGCGGGAAACCAATCAGCCAACAGAGCATCTTGCCACGCCATTGTGAGCCAGGTTGCCCCTCTCGTCGAACTGAGGAGGTAGTTTAGCTCTGACTGCACCCGTTCAGCCGCGATGCGTTGCAGCAAGGTTGCCAGATCACGAATCACCAGGCGTGTTTCAGCCTCGACCGTAAAGCCAAGCTGCGCTGCCTGTCGATACGCTCGCAGTAGACGCAAGGGATCGTCCCGCAGGTTTTCGGGCGAGATCATCCGAAGCTGGTGCTTTTGCAGATCGGCATACCCCTGAAGCGGGTCGAGGAGTTGGTCAGTATGGGGATTGTAGGCGATCGCATTGACCGTAAAATCCCGTCGTTCCAAATCGGCTTCCAGCGTTGGGCCAACCTGCTGTGCAAAGTCTACCGTACCCTGCTCAAACACTACACGGGCAATCTGACGCTCGGCATCCAGCAGCACAAAACCGGCCTTGTAGTGACGAGCGATCGCCCGTGCCGTTTCGACTGCGCCAATCGGCAGCACAAAATCGAGGTCTAAATACTCGCTTTCTCGCTCCAGCAGCGCATCTCGCACCGTACCGCCCACCAAACATGCCGAGTGTGGCAACCACTCCAGGCTAAAGGGCCAGGTTTTAGGAGAAAGCGCAGAAGACACTGCTGGAACACTTAATTGATACTCTAAATCTAAACGCTGATTCAATCCGGTCTAATCCAACGATCGCTGACAATACAAACTGGCTGAACATCTAGCAGCCAAACGGCTCCATGCCTGAGCCGACTCACCACAGCCTAACGCTGCCGGAGGCTCCGTGCACGTTAAAACAAAAAGCAGTGCAACGAAAATCAACCTGATGACCGCTGCATGATGAGAGCGCCTGAGCTAGAGTAACAGAAAAGCATCTGACATTCTGAGTGTTCACACTTCGATGCGAGAAATAAAGCCATGTGTATTTGCATCAACTGCCACTACGTCGATCGCTGCACCACCTACAATGCAGTCGAACATCAGCACCAGCAGCCTCATCTGACTGAAACGCCAGACTTTGAAGCAACCGAACCAAC
>DATNQS010000184.1:0-2403 GCA_036703925.1 Candidatus Sericytochromatia bacterium | reverse complement strand
GCCTGCGGTCGCCTCGATGGCTACTGGGAACGTGGGCTATCGGCCTGGGATATAGCAGCCGGGATCGTGCTGCTCGAAGAGGCTGGAGGCACCGTGACGGCATACGATCGCAGTCCGCTTAACATTAGTTCTGGACGTATCCTGGCAACCAATGGACCGCTTCATAGCAGTCTAAGTCAGGCATTGCAGCATGTGCCACCGCTAGCCGCGTGGGGAGCGGGGAATGGGGAGTAGGGAGCGAGGAGTGGTTCTGCGTCCTGCCATATTTTTTCTAAGCAAAAAACAAAATTGGTATCAAAACAGCGGACCCAGCTTTTCTTTCCTGTCAGTTTGGTACGCTACGCTAGCATTCAGCTGACCCAGTGGGTATTACACTAGAAGGAATTTCTCACGGCAGGCAAAGCGGGTTGCACCATGTCTTTCCAAATTGAGCGCGGACTATTTCTTCTAGACTTCACAGACAATCACGCCATCTTGGGAGTAGCTGTGGATGCCGAAATTAAAGACATTCGCAAGCGATACCTCAAAATTGCTCGACGACTACACCCAGACAGCGCTGCTTCTGAAACGGAGGCAGTACGGCGGCAGGCAAGCGAACTGTTGTCAAAGCTGGTCAACCCTGCCTGGGAAAAACTCTCGCAGGAACGCGATCGTAGTGAATACATGATCATGCTGAAGCTCAAAGGGCAACAAGGGCTAAGACAGCAAAGCGAACTAGAGCTTGGCAACCTGGCAAAACAGCTCTCTACCACTGCCAACCCTGATCACTTCTATGCGACATCAGTTAAAGATTTGGCATCCAGGCAGTATGAGGAATTAGACCAGATGTTAGAGTTAACGGCTCAGTTGAGCGAGTTAAATCTGGTTTACCTGATGCGTAAAGAGTCAACAGGTGAACTCAAAACAGGGGACAAGAAAGTACTGTACACAGGCAGCAATATCCCTGACTCCGGTGTGGGAATACGATCGCAGGCTTCTGCCCCTGCCCCACCGCCCCCACGCGAATCGCAAGCTGACCAGTACTATCGTCGCGCCGAGTCATACGTTGCCAAGAATAATTTCGCTCAGGCAACCCTGGAATTACGCGATGCGCTTCAAGCTGACCCCAATAACAGTCGCTGCCACAGTTTGATGGGTATGATTTACCTGAAGCAAAACCAAGGGACAATGGCAAAGATTCACTTTAATAAAGCATTGCAGCTAGACCCAGAAGATCCAATGGCGCAAGCAGGCAAACAGCAATTAGAGGGTGGTCAAAACCCAGCCAGTAAAGCATCTGGTGCGGCTGCAAATGCGAAAGCATCACCGTCAAAAGCATCCTCTACAAAAAAGCCGGATGATAAAGCGGGTGGTGGTCTCTTTGGTCTGTTTGGCGGGAAGAAAAAGTAATGGTATATCAACCCCCAGCGGGTGCCAGAGATTTACTACCTCTAGATGTAGCTCAAAAGCGCTGGATTGAAGATCGCCTCCAGCAGGTATTTCAGCGCTGGGGCTATCACCGCATCATTACCTCGACATTAGAACGGCTGGATACCCTTATGGCAGGCGGAGCCATCCAGCGATCGACCGTCCTCCAACTCCAAGATGCAGACGATGAACAGTTGGGTCTGCGCCCAGAACTAACTGCATCGATCGCCCGTACCGCCGTCACCCGGATGGCAGGCTCTACCCATCCCCTGCGTCTTTACTACAATGCCAACGTGTTTCGACGAGCGTCAGAAAGCGGCTATAGTCGGCAGCAGGAGTTTTATCAGGCAGGTGTAGAGCTGGTTGGTGCAGGTGGGTTGCTGGCAGATGCAGAAGTGCTGCTGCTAGTGCTGGACTGTCTTCGCAACTTAGGCTTGCAGCAGTGGACAATGATTCTGGGCGAAGCTGGACTTACCCGATCGCTCCTTTCGATCTTTCCTACCGCCCTACGCGATAAAGTCAGGCAGGCCATTCCCAGGCTCGATCGACTCACGCTAGAAGCACTCCCCATGTCACCAGCCCTGCGCGAACGGGCTATGCTGCTGCTTGACCTACGTGGGCGACCGACTGACGTACTACAACGCCTTGCTACGATCGACTTAGATGCCTCCCAACAGGAAGCCGTCAATAACTTAAAATCGTTGGTGGACTTGCTCCAAACGAGCGATCGTCCCGATCCCGCAAGTTCTCCAGCCGACAACCTCATCCTCGACCTCAGCCTCATCCGCACACTGGACTATTACACAGGCGTTGTTTTTGAAGTTGTCAGCACCAGCGCAACGGGACAGCAAGTGCTAGGGCAAGGCGGTCGCTACGATCAGCTTTTGGGTCTGTACCATCCTGAAGGACAAACTCATCCTGGCATTGGTTTTGCCCTTCAGCTCGAGCACCTGCATCAAGTTCTATTGCCGACAGGACAGTTGCCCCAGCAAACTA
>DATNQS010000183.1:0-2199 GCA_036703925.1 Candidatus Sericytochromatia bacterium | reverse complement strand
CTCTGCTCTCAGCATGCCTCGGTCATCCAGCATGTGGCTGTAGTAGTCAAGATAGAGGCAATGATTCGCTGTGCAGTACCCTTTGAGCCATTGATTCAAGGACTCAATTTTAGCTAGGGGTCGTCCATCCGAAACTTTAGTGGCGCTGTAGTCGTGAATCGGGAGCAGCGACGCAAACACCACTCGAATCTGGTGGGCTTTCGCTAACTCTGCCATGGACGCATAGTTGTCTTCAATTTGGTCTAAGGTCATGGGACCCGTATTGCCTGCAAGGTCATTCGTTCCTCCCAGAATGATCACGACTCGTGGCTTGAGGGCGACTACATCGGAGCGAAAGCGGAGCAACATCTGGGGTGTCGTTTGTCCAGAGATGCCTCGGTTAATATAAGGTTGCCCTGGAAAAGAGGCAGCTAGATTCCAGAAGTTGGTGATGGAATCGCCGAAGAAAACGACTCGGTTCTCGCTCACTGTGGGAGGCGAGAGAGAGGCATTAGCTGGGCGATAAACCTCCAGTTGTGCCCAGTCCTGCAAGCGTTGTTGCAATTGCTGAATTTGTTGGCGTAACTCATCGGGCGAGCCAGGAGCAGCAGTCGGAGGCTGTGCAACCGCAGGCAACTTGAGCGCTATCAAATTGAGTGCGGTTGTCAAAATCAGGAAGCAGGAACGCTGCATAAGATCAAAAGCATTCTTAAGGTCAAACTATTTAAAATTTAAGACCTGCACTGAGTTTAAGCATTTAGGATGTAACAACTCTTCTGAAATTGACGTTTGCTACGCCGAAGATGAAGCGAAGTGAAAAAACCTGCTCTGTTCTTTATTCCCGCCTTACCCGTAGACAGCTTACGCGTCTTCTCGGATCAAGCGTTTCTGCTCTGCTGGCATTGAGTGCTGACCAAGCCCGTTCCCTCGCTCAACTACCTCATTCTCATCTGACAAAGGACTGTAACCGACCGCTTTATCTGGGAACGACCTTCAGCGAACTCCAGTGCCGCTACCTTGAATTAGATTACCAAAAAGCCTTCCGCCACATTTGCTCGCTGGGGTTTGACTACATCCGCTTATGCAGCTACTGGAATGAGCTTGAGCCAGTCGAAAATCAGTTTGATTTCACGACGCTCGATTGGTTGCTCGACGAAAGTCAACGACAAGGGGTCAAGGTCGTGCTGACCGTTGGCATGAAGGCACCTCGTTGGCCTGAATTTCACTTGCCTGCCTGGCTCAATACTCGTTGTGATACATCTGGTGGTCAAGAGCCGCTAGACCGGCATGAGGAGATTGCAGAGCGCACTCTCAATTTCATCCAAGCACTCATGCAACACACACGGCAGTCCGCTAATTTGAAGTATTGGCAGGTTGAAAACGAACCCTTTACTCGCCTAGATATCACGGCGGGACGCTACCTCAGCTATGAATTTGTGCAGCGGGAAGTTGCACTCGTGCGATCGCTAACACTTCCAGACCAGAAAGTATTACTGACCAACGCTCTGAGCCTGCCTGCGGCTGAAGACGCTGGAGACGATCGAGCCTTCCGAGAAAGCCTCATGCTCGCGGATGCGGTTGGGATAAATGTCTATACGAAAGTTCCAGCCGGGAACTCCTCCAGCTACTTGGAACCCCAAGAGACTTACCGGACAAAACTACAGAACTGGCAGAGAACGCTGGTCAGCAACGGGAAAGAGGATTGGATTGCTGAAGCCCAAGCAGAGCCTTGGGAACCCAATGAACTGGTCGCAACCCGGAAAGTGGATTATCTGAGTGCCACCCCAAAGCGCGTAGAATACATCGTCACAGTGCTCGCTGAGCTTGGCTACAGTCGGCTTCTACTTTGGGGCTGTGAGTATTGGTACTGGAACAAGATCAATGGACGCAATCTGTGGTGGTGGACGGCGCAAAAGTTGATTGAAGCTAAGGTAAGGAAATAATTTTGAAGCAGGGGATTTTCAAGCCAGCATCCATTACTACTCAAACCCCGTCATCAAAAACCCAAATACTGTTGTAGACAGCCACGAAGACCCGCTGGTGCTGCTGAAACAATACAATGAGGCGGCAGCGATCGCCGATCAGTCGCGGTTGGCGTTAAAGTCAGCCTACAAAACTGTTTAGAGCATTCAACAGGAGCCGGACAATGAGCGAACCTTTGCAGCGCATTACCCTCAATTCAGAGATTTGTCATGGCAAACCTTGTGTACGGAATTTAAG
>DATNQS010000182.1:0-7771 GCA_036703925.1 Candidatus Sericytochromatia bacterium | reverse complement strand
TAGCGTTTCATACGTTTTGCTTCACTGCTCCTGATCAGGCTAACAAACATTCGATAGCGGCAACTGATTCAATCATGAGCAAAACAGCAGCCCTCCCTCCTCAAAGCGCATCGTCGCTCCATACTCTGCGTCATAAGCGCTCGACCCCAGACCAACGGAAAAGCTGACAATTACGTTTGGTTGCCCACCGACTTAATTACGTTTGGCTTCGTTGAGTGATCTAAGGCATAACGCTAGCCTTCAGATTGACCAACAATACTGCAAGCCCCAAAACGCGCTCGGCTACAATACTGTTGTGCATGGGCTTACTTGTAAACGCAAGGATCAAGCGCCTGACAGCATGAGCGTTGGCTTCGAGTGCGGTGCGTTAATGCCATGCTAGTAGCTGCGCGGTCTGTGTTATAAGTCTGTGTCGTCTTTCTGGGACAACGTTGCGCTATCCACCGTTTTTTCCTCTGCCTCGTTTTGACAGGAAAGCGCCCTTGCTAGCTGTGCTGGTGGTGCCGTTTGTGTTACAGGTTGTGGCAGCAGTGGGGCTGACTGGCTATCTTTCTTACTGCAATGGGCAGCAGGTGATTAGTAATCTTGCTGGTCAGTTGGCGGCAGGGGTTGACGATCGCGTTGAGCAACGTTTATGGCATCACCTGCAAACGCCTGCTGAAGTAACTCGTAACAATGCGGCAATCATGCAGTTTGAGCTTTTGGATGTGAACGATCGCCCCATCCTTGAACGCTACTTTAAGCACCAGCTCAAAATCTTTGCTGATGTAAATTCAGTAGCACTGGTGGATGCACGCAACAATTCTCTAGCAGTGGTGAAGCGAAGTGGTGACTTGATCGCGCTTCCCGCCCCAAAGACGGCCAACAATGATGAGATGAACCGCCATTTAATAGAAAGCGCTGAAACATCTCTGTTGCCGGGGCTTGGCAGCTTTGACGAGCTTGAAGGTCAGGCTACAGAGTCCTGGTTCCTGGCAGCAAAGTCGGCGAAAAAAGCACTTTGGCGCTTGTCGGTTCGGCTGACAGCAGCAGAGGAACCAAGTCTGACAGCCGTGCATCTACAGCCGCTTTACGATCGCGCCAACCGTTTTCAGGGCGTTTTAGCAGCATCGGCTTCGCTGTCAGGCTTGAGTCGTGCTCTCCAGCACCTAAAAACTGCTGAACCTGATCGAGTGTTTATCGTTGAGCCGAATGGCTTAATGGTTGCAAATTCGGATGACAACCAACCCTTCCGTCGCTTCTTGCGTGAGAAAGAACGCTCGGAGGTAACGCCAGCCGATGGGTTGTCAGACACAGTAGCGCCATCTTCAGTCGTTGCTTATCGGCGACTCAATGCTGTCAGCAGCCATGACTTTTTGACGCAACAGGTGGCTTCATCAGTTGTTGAGCGCTTCAAGTCGTTTGATCGCATTCACAGCCGTCAGCAGTTCCGCCTTGAAGTCGATCGCCAGCGTTATTTTGTGTACGTTGAACCGATAGGACGTGACCAAAACCTTGACTGGCTAGCGGTTATAGTCCTGTCAGAAGCCGACTTTGCCGAGGCAATCAGCGCTAATAATCGCTTCACACTTTGGCTCTGTATCGGCACCTTAATCACTGCAACGCTCCTGGGCTGGCTGACCTCTTCCTGGATTGCTCGACCCATTTTGCGGCTGAGTCGAGCTAGCCGCGAACTGGCATTAGGAGAATGGCACTACCCCGTAGAGGATGACAGTAGGGTTGCCGAATTAGAGGTATTGGTACACTCGTTTAACCAAATGGCGATGCATCTGCAAAAATCGCTTGACCAGGTGAAGATTGCGCTGCAAGAGTCGGAAGCAAAGTTTACGAAAGTCTTTCGTGCTAGCCCTGATGCGATCACCATTGCCTTGCTACCCGCACGTCGTTACATTGATGTCAATGACCGCTTTCTGGAGTTTACTGGCTATACCCGTGAAGAGGCGATCGGACAGAGCGCTGCCAGCTTAAACTTGCCAGCCAACCCAGCACAGGTCGATCGCTTTGAGCAACTGTTGCGGACTCAGAACCGTGTGCGTGATGTGGAGATTGACTACCGTAACAAGCAGGGGCAACTGAGAACGGTATTGGTTTCTTCAGACATCATCGAGCTAGAAGGACAGACGTGCCTTCTAAGCATCTATCGGGATATTACCGAACGGAAACAGGCAGAAGCTGCGCTCTTTGAGAGTGAGCAGCGCTTTCGGAGTGCGTTTGATACTACTGCTGTCGCCATGAGCCTTACCGCTCCAGATGGGCGTTTTCTTCAGGTGAATACATCGTTTTGCCAGATGCTGGGCTACTCCGAGGCAGAACTGCTGACGTTAACGGTTCACGAAATCACTGACCCTGATGATCTAGACGCGACGATCGCGGCTGTCCAGAGGCTCTTAGCTGGTGAAATTTCTTACTATCATCTGAAAAAGCGCTATCGGCACAAGGATGGTCGCAGAATCTGGTGTCTTTTAAGTCTGTCGCTGGTACGGGGCACAAAGCAGCAACCGCTCTATCTGGTGGCTCAAATGCAAATGATGACCTACCCTTACCCTTAGGCAGCATTACATAACCGCAAACACTCTGATGCAGTTATGCGAGAAAGCCCTTCCCCTAAAAGGCACTCAAGTTTGATCCCGCTGGGTGGGTCTGAGGTTGCGCTTGCGGTTTTATGATGGAGAAGACAGCGTTACCCAAGGCGCGGCGTGTTTGTGTCGCGATCGTCGGCGTAACGATTGAACTATTGTGCCTGGAGTTAAATTGCTACCTATGGATGTCATGGAGTTTTTTCAACTGAGTACAGGACGCTGGCAATCGCAGCGCACCACCCATCACCTTGCTTTCAAACGTGCTGAGGCAGGTGGCTCTGAGATCCAAGTTGAGGCGCTTGCCGCTGATCATCCTAAAATTGTTGAGATCTGCCAACTTCATGAGGTTGACCCCAAGCGAGCGATCGGCGGTGCCTTTGTCTCCTGGCATGGCGCGATGGGTTGGGATAAAGATGATGAAAACCACGAAGGGACGACCGTTTTTGCCCTGATTCCCGATGCTGAACAACCCCACCAGGGCACCCTGCTGCGCGAACGGGGCTATGCCGAAATTGTTCCTGTGGCTGGGCAATACCACATGGATGACGACGATGCGTTGGTGCTGACGACCGAGTATGAAACGATGAGTTCGATCGAACGTTTCTGGTTTCCCAGCCCCAATCTCAGGATGAGAACCAGCACAGTGAAACGCTTTGGTGGTTTTGCTACAGCAACTTTCTGTACTGAATCCCGCCTTCAAGACGCGCCAGAGGGTGCTCCTAGCCAAGAAGACGCTAACCCATCCAATCTGCCGACTGACACGCTTAAGACTGCCGCGCAACCCGCCAAATATGTTTCCTTTTTTGGTTGGTAAGGGTTAATGGCTTCACTGATTATGACAACCAGCCGTGATCCCTTTACTCGTGGGCTGGATTATTTGTATGGCGTTCGTAGTCTTGCGCTGGAGCCTGAGCTGGTCGATCGGGTGCATGATATGGAGCATCGTGATCGCATCTGCACCTGGGTCAGTGAACATATTGAAGCGGTCAATGCTCAGCTCAATACTTGCCTTCAGGCTTGCCACGCTTGCTTTCACCCCTGGGAACAGCCAGTTATCCAAATTTTTGCGGCACCCCTGGCTCAAGCCTTTGGACTGGATGCACTCTGTAATTTACAGACTAATCCCATCTCAATTCTGATTGATGTCGGGCGGGTCATGCCGGAAGACTGGCTACTAGTTGTAGCTCACGAATATGCCCATGCTCATGCGGGCACTCCCGGACATCATCCGCAATTTGCTCGATCGCTGGCTCATCTCTGTCTGGGTTTGGCGATCGCCCCTCCGCCCTACCAGCCGGGAAGGGAAGACGGTCTGCGTTTTTATCCGAGCTATCTGCCAACCAAAGACCCGCTGGCGTTTTGGCAAGGACAGGGTGAATTGGCGATCGAGTGTGAGAAAATCACAGGATGATGTCTGGCAAGGCAATAGTGAGCCGGTCGATCGCAGGTCCTTGAATCTCGATTTGTTACAGCGATCAACTGGCAGTGAGCGGCAGAGCGAAAAGCGTTTAAGCCTTACACCACGCCAGTTTAAGTTATGTAATGTTTATCAGACTAAAGCGAATAATGCTGACCACCGCCTTATATGATTGAGGATGTCTTTGTAAGATTTCGTAAGAAAAAGGGAGATTTACAGGCGTGACAATTCCTCTTTTAGAATATTCCCCCGTTAGTCAAAATCAGCGCGTGTCAAGCTACGAGGTTCCTGGAGAAGAACAGCCCAGGATCTTCTCTACAGATAACCTGCTTTCTTCCACAGATTTAGATGCGTTGATTGAAGCTGCTTATCGTCAGCTTTTTTTCCATGCGTTTGCGGTCGATCGTGAGAGCACTTTAGAATCTCAACTTCGCAACGGTAATATTTCCGTTCGCGATTTCGTTCGCGGTTTGCTGCTTTCCGATACCTACCGACGCAGCTTCTATGAACTCAACAACAACTACCGCTTTGTTGAGCAAACTGTGCAACGGGTTCTTGGTCGTGATGTCTATGGTGAGAGAGAAAAGATAACTTGGTCGATCGTGGTCGCAACCAAAGGCATCGTCGGCTTTGTAGACGAGCTTCTTAATACTGAAGAGTACCTTTCAGCTTTTGGGTACGATACGCTTCCCTATCAGCGTCGTCGTGTCTTGCCCAGCCGCACTGAGGGTGAACGACCCTTCAATATCAAGTCGCCCCGCTACGATGCCTACCATCGCGCCAAGCTTGGTTTCCCACAAATCATCTGGCAAACAACGGTTCGCAGCTATGTCCCGCAAGACAAAAAGCCCAAAGCTGGCAGTCCAGCACTGTTCCTCGACATGGCACGGGGTATTAATCCCAAAGGCAACCCACCGCAACAAATCTCATCCAGCAATATCGACATCGAGAAAGCAGTGCCCTATCGTCGTCGATAAACACTGAATGATCGTCTGGTCAAAACTAAAAAGAGTGTGAGCCGTCCCTAACTGACATGGCACACGCTCTTTTTTATTGCTTTAACCTCACTGAATGACCCTCACTGAATGACTACGTTAGCTAACCTGCCTCAAACGGTCTTGCGGCAGCAGTAGGCTCTGCACGAAACCCTAGTTCTAAGAGTGCTTTGCGGATTTTAGCTTTAGAAGGACGAACGATCGGTGCCGTTAAGTCTAGTTCTCTAGCCGTCTCGAACAGTTCCCGCATCAATAAATCCAGGGAGGTATCGGCTGCATCCTCTGGGAGAGGCTCAATTCTGCCTTCGTACGCCAGGGTGTACAGCTCTAAATGATGTTTCCCCATCACTCTAGCCAGTTTTCTTAAGGTTTCAGGCGTGGGACAGGTGCCCTTGAAGCAAGCCCCTCGCAAACGTGGTTGCGGAATACCAGACAACTCCGCCAGACGGTTCATGCTGATCTTCTGCTCTTCCAGATATTGAAGAATGGATTGCCCTAAGGGTGAACAGTCTTCCGCCTTGATTTGCAACCGTGCTGGCATTGGTTTGTTGTCAGTAAGCTGATGCTAACTTGGAGTGAGAATTTTTTAAGTGAAGAGAATGCCTCAACCTCAAACACATTGTAGTGCCTGACAGGATGGAAGTCGAATCGGTGAAGAATGCCCACGTCTTCACCACTCAAAAACCCTGTAGAAGACTAATTCTGTCGCCTTCAGCAGTTGGTTGACTGCCTTCACCGCTCGGATGAACCGCTCTACTGCAACTAGAAAGGTGCTGAATGGATGACGATCGCGCAACTGAATCACGTATTGTGGATGCTCTGGGCATGATTGAATAGCATCATGAAATCTCGACATTACCTGCTTTTGGTAGGGATTATCCTTCTGGGAGCCGTGCTGCGCTTCTGGAATCTGGATCTAAAACCTGTCTGGTTAGATGAGGTGATTACGGCTCTGTTTAGTTTAGGACGCAACTATTATGAGGTGCCCTTAAACGAAGCGTTTTCGCTATCAGCGTTAGACCGGGTGTTTACGCTTAACGCAGAGACAAGCTGCGCTCAAATTGCTCAAACGATCTCCAGTCAATCGGTGCATCCACCGCTATTTTTTTGCTGGATGCATGATTGGCTACGGTGGACGATGGCGCTGCCACTGTCGTGGGTCTGGAAGCTACGAGCCTTACCTGCGTTGATTGGAGTGGTGTCGATCGCCGCTGTTTATCAACTCAACCGCGTTGCCTTTTCGCCCGCAGCAGGGTTAACAGGGGCAATGGTCATGGCTGTTTCTCCGTTCGCGGTGTACCTGTCGCAAGAAGCCCGCCACTACACCCTACCCATGCTGCTAGTCATTCTGGCGCTTTTGGGGTTGTATCAGATGCAAATCGACTTGTATCACCGTCAGCTTCGCCCTGGTGTTTGGGTTGGCTGGATGGTTGTCAATAGCATCGGCTTCTACGTCCACTATTTCTTTTTGCTGGCATTCGTTGCCCAAGTTGCAACCCTGCTCATTAACATTCTGACCTTTAAAGCGCTTCCCACTCTGCATCTCTCACCGGATGCCCCACATCCCACTGCTCGCACGCTCTATCTCCATCCACGCCGTGCTTTCCTTGCTGTGGCGCTGGCTGCGACGGGCATCTGTCTCACTTATTTACCCTGGTTGCCAACCTTTCTCAGCCATATCAGTCGTCCTGAAACTAACTGGATGAAGCCCTTTGAGCCAGATTGGATGGACACGATCGCACCGCTCTATCAGTTGCCAATTGGCTGGATTTTGATGGCGATCGCGCTCCCAGTCGAAAACCAGCCCAGTTGGATAACTGCCTTGATGGTGGTATTGATGGTGCTGTTTAGCGTCTGGCTGTTATGGCAGGTGTCGGGGCGCTTCGCGCAACTTTGGGCTACCCCCGACACACATCTAGCGACGCGGCTGCTGGCTGTGTTTGTCCTGTGTATACTGCTGGAATTTTTGGCGATCGTCTACATTCTCGGTAAAGATATTACGTCAGTGCCTCGCTACAACTTTCTGTACTTTCCAGCCGTCTGTGCGTTGTTAGGTGCCTGTCTAGCTCAACCGCAACGAAGCAGACAGAAGGGCAACGTGAAGAGTAAACATCCCAGCGACACAGCGGGACAAAGCGACACATCTGACACGATCTCAGAACGGCAAGCACCACGCCTACCGCGGCATACTCTGACGTGGGTAGTACTACTGGTGGGAGTACTCAGCAGCACGTTAGTGGTTTCAAATCAGGTGTTTATGAAACCGTATCAGCCTGATCAGGTTGCCAAAAACGTTCAGCCGACAGCCGAGCCACCGCTTTTAATGGGCATGGCATACGGCGATTTGCAGGAAGTAGCACTTGGTCTAAGTTTTGCGCTTGCTCTCAAGGGGCAGACTGGCGATCGCCCTGGCACAGATTCACGCCACTACTTCACTTTCCTACCGAAGGTGCGCCCTGTAGAGACAAAGGGTACAAAGGTGGGCGATCGTCTACAGCAACCCAGCTACACCTACGTCTGGGAAAATCTGGCAAGGCTCAAACAGCCGTTGCAGGCTCCCTTTGCTTTCTTGATGGTTGCACCCGGTCTCAAGCGAAACGAGTTTCCACCCACGCTTTCCATGCTGCATTCTGCAGGAAATTCAATCGGTTGCCCGCTCGATCGCGATCGCTTTTACCGACTGGGTATTCCGTATCAACTCTATCGCTGCAAACAGTGAGTCATTCAAGACGCATAATCACTTATTCGTCCGTTTGCCAACCGTCATAGCCTGGTCTGCG
>DATNQS010000181.1:0-3089 GCA_036703925.1 Candidatus Sericytochromatia bacterium | reverse complement strand
ACCGTTGGCAACGCGCACGCCTGCCAGTGTCACTAACCGCGCTTCAAAGGCTTGCTTCTCCTGGGTCCTTCCAACGCTTCTATCTCCTGCTTCGCCTGTGGAGCTAGAAACGTTGCCTCCTGCCTCTTGACTGGCGGCCTCTAGCGTTGCTTTCAAATCCCAGTAGCTGCCCTGCCGGAACGCTCGTCGCTGACGCTCTCGTCTGACCAGTAGGCGCACCGAAACTGACTGCACCCGTCCTGCGGATAGCCCAAAGGCAATTTTTTTCCATAGCAGGGGGGAGAGGGTGTAACCGACGAGGCGATCGAGAATCCGGCGCGTTTCCTGAGCACGTACCAGCCGTTCGTCTACATCGCGGCAGTTGGTGATGGATTGGCGAATCGCCTCTTCCGTGATTTCGTGAAACACCATGCGCTTAATCGGCACTGTGGGCTTCAGCAGTTGTAGCAAGTGCCAGCTAATACTTTCCCCTTCCCGGTCTTCGTCCGTTGCCAGAAAGAGTTCGTCTACGTCTTTGAGCGCTTCCTTTAGTTCTTTGACAATTTTCTTCTTGTCCTGCGGTACGACGTACAGCGGCTCGAAGTTTGCCTCCACGTTTACGCCCAGTGGTGCCCACTTTTCGCCTTTAACGCTTGCCGGAATCTCACTTGCAGATTGGGGCAAATCACGGACGTGCCCCATAGATGCCTCGACCCGATAACCCGCGGGAAGGTAGTTGCGGATAGTGCGCGCTTTGGTGGGGGACTCAACGATGACAAGCTTTGACATGGGTGGGAATCGTTAACACTGAAAAGAATGGGGCGGTGAGCAGGCGTCTTACTCTCTCTTATAGCTAATCTTGCCGAGACTACCAGAGAGAAGTGAGTATTTCCTGAACTGTCGTTTGAACGGTGGCAGGTGCGATCGCGCACTCATGTTTGACTGGATGGACGGCTAGAAGCAGCATTCAGTTTCTTTAGCAAGAGGCTAAACAACGCCTGGAAACGATCGTCTACGAAACGAGCCTAACTGGAGCTAGCTTTTAAACCCAATGTGACAAACCTAATGCGGCTAACTACAGCGCTACAGCAAATTGCGATGTAGAATCCACTGTAGAGGATTTCTGACTCGTGCGCCTCCTTGTTCATTCAACGAGAACGATCGCGCGTCCTCTTAACGTAACCCTAACATCGTATTCATAGAGCTAGACCTCATGGATTTTGCCACGCTTGCTGCCCAGCTCAATACCGGGGCCATTCTGCCAGAAGGCATTGTGATTCTTACCCTCATGCTTGTCATTGTGGGGGACTTGATTGTAGGGCGAACTGCCTCCTCGCGTTGGACACCCTCTGTGGCGATCGCAGGGCTTTTGGCTGCTGTGGTTGCCCTCTACTATCAATGGGATGCGGCTGACCCGATCGCCTTTTTAGGAAGCTTCAACGGCGATTCGTTGAGTGTCCTTTTCCGAGGCATCATTGCGTTATCAGCAGTGATCACCATCTTGATGTCGGTCAGCTATATCAATCAGTCTGGTACGGCTCTGGCAGAGTTTCTGTCGATTTTGCTTACGGCGACGATCGGCGGGATGTTTCTGTCGGGCGCAGACGAACTGGTGATGATCTTTGTCTCGCTTGAAACATTAAGTATTGCGTCGTACCTTCTGACGGGCTATACCAAGCGCGATCCCCGCTCGAATGAAGCCTCATTAAAGTACCTGCTGATTGGGGCATCCAGTTCTGCCATTTTCCTCTATGGCCTTTCGTTGCTGTATGGGCTGTCGGGTGGCGAAACAACGCTTAGCCGCATTGCCGCTAACATTGCACAGACTGGCTCTCTACAGTCCCTAGGACTGGTGATTGCGCTAGTGTTTGCGATTGCGGGCATTGCGTTCAAAATCGCGGCTGTCCCGTTCCATCAGTGGACTCCAGACGTGTACGAAGGTGCGCCTACACCGGTTGTTGCGTTCCTTTCGGTCGGCTCTAAGACGGCTGGTTTCGCTCTAGCAATTCGCTTGTTGGTGACCGCATTCCCCTTGCTAGCCGACGAATGGCATCTGGTGATGACCGTGCTGGCAATTCTAAGCCTCATCTTAGGAAACGTTGTCGCACTGGCACAAACCAGCATGAAGCGGCTGCTAGCATATTCTTCGATCGGTCAGGCTGGCTTTGTCATGATTGGGTTGGTCATCAATAGCGATGCCGGCTACGCCAGTTTGCTCTTTTACCTGTTTTCGTACCTGTTCATGAACCTGGGCGCGTTTATCGGCGTGATTTTGTTCTCTCTGCGAACGGGAACTGACCAGATCAGCGAGTACGCGGGCTTATACCAGAAAGATCCACTCTTGACGCTATGCTTGAGCATCTGTTTGCTCTCTTTGGGCGGCATTCCGCCACTGGTAGGCTTTTTCGGTAAAATCTATCTCTTCTGGGCTGGTTGGCAAGCGGGTGCGTATGGCTTGGTGCTGCTGGGGCTAGTGACGAGCGTGATCTCGATTTACTACTATATCCGCGTCGTCAAGATGATGGTGGTTAAAGAACCGCACGAGATGTCTGAGTCTGTGAAGAACTATCCCCCCATCAGCTGGGATTTGCCAGGACTGCGATCGCTCCAGGTTGGGCTAGTGATGACGGTGATTGTTACCTCACTGGCAGGCATTCTCTCAAACCCACTGTTTACGCTGGCAAATAATGCTGTCATGCAGACGCCGATGCTGGAATTCTCTCTGGCTGCCAGCAAGGAGACGATGACAACTCAAGTTGCTAAAGCAGCGGCACTACGTCGGTTAAATAACGTCGAGCTGAGAGGCTAGGGGCGGTTGCTTGCAGCCAAACGTCAAACGATACCATGCCCGTCCAGAGTCTTCTGGGTGGGCATTGGCTGTAAGCGCGGCACGTCTAAGGGACTGATTGAGCAGGCAGTTCGTGACGTCTTTCAGACGCACAACCTGTCAGAAGACGCGATCGCCGGTATCGCAACTATTAACACTAAAGCTGATGAAGCGGGGCTGATCGACTTTTGCCGCGATCGCCATCTGCCTTTGTACTGCTTTGCGGCTGACCAACTGCGATCGGTCGCTGTGCCTCATCCATCAGACGCGATCCTAACCGCTG
>DATNQS010000180.1:0-2512 GCA_036703925.1 Candidatus Sericytochromatia bacterium | reverse complement strand
GAGGGTTGGGAAAAAAATATGAGGAGGTGAGAAGAGAGAACTAATCGGTGCGGGGGCAGGGGAAGCAACTGCCAAGCCTTAAGTGCAAGATGCTTCAGCAGAAACCCAGCTTCTTAAAATTAGCAGCAAAGCAGAAGAGTGGGGAACCTGTGGTTAGTCTCCGGACACTTACTGAAAGCTGATACATGATCACCCCCGGAGGCACCATGTCTGAAACTACGCTCAACCCAGAGCAACTTAAAGAAATGGAATCCTTTTTGTGAGAATGGGGCATTGCAAAGAAGTGTGCCGTTACTTATCCTGTGTCAAAAGATAGCAGAGCCACACCAAACGCTACGGCAAATACGCCCCTGCCCAACGAAATTTGCGACAATAGAAAGACTTCATTTCCCCTACTCTCTTTCCGATGGATATCCCGCGTCTCCACCCCGATACGATCGAGCAAGTCCGACAACGGGCAGACATCGTTGATGTGGTGTCTGAGCACGTTGTCTTGCGAAAGTTAGGGAAGGACTTTACCGGGTTGTGCCCCTTCCACGACGACAAAACGCCCAGCTTTACAGTTAGCCCCAGCAAACAGTTTTACTACTGCTTCAGTTGTGGTGCGGGTGGAAACGCAATCAAATTTTTGATGGAGTTGGGGAAACACTCGTTCAGCGAAGTGGTGCTAGATCTGGCAAAGCGCTATCAAGTCTCGGTACAGACGCTAGAACCCGCTCAACGGCAAGAATTACAGCGCCAGATCTCGGTGCGGGAGCAGTTGCATGAAATTTTGGCACTGACAGCACGGTTCTTTGAGCACGCTTTGAATCAGCCACAGGGAAAGGTAGCCCTGGCATACCTGACTGAGCAACGGAAGCTGAGTGCAACAACGATCCAGCAATTTCAGTTGGGCTACGCGCCTGCTGGTTGGGAAACCCTGTTTGGCTATTTGGTGGAGCAAAAGCACTACCCCGTGGCACTGGTAGAACGAGCAGGGCTGATTGTGCCGCGCAAAGGCGCAACAGGCAGTTACTATGACCGCTTTCGCGATCGCCTCATGATTCCCATTCACGATCTGCAAGGGCGAGTAGTGGGCTTCGGGGGACGATCGCTGGGCGATGAGCAGCCCAAATACCTCAACTCACCCGAAACCGAGCTATTCGATAAAGGCAATATTCTCTTTGCGCTAGACAAGGCACGGGCGGCGATTGCCAAGCAAGACCAGGCAGTGGTGGTCGAAGGCTATTTTGATGTGATTGCGCTCCACAGTGCAGGCATTACTAACGTAGTCGCCTCAATGGGTACGGCGTTAAGTCTTGCTCAGGTGCGTCAACTCTTGCGCTACACCGAATCCAAACGCATTGTGTTTAACTTTGATGCCGATCGCGCGGGCACTCAGGCGGCAGAACGGGCGATCGGCGAAGTGGCAGCGCTGGCGTATCAGGGCGAGGTGCAGCTTCGCATCCTTAACATTCCTACGGGCAAAGACCCGGACGAGTTTCTGCAAACGAATACGCCAGCCGACTATCAGCAGCTATTGGATGATTCGCCGCTCTGGCTCGACTGGCAGATTCAGCAGGCGATCGCCGGACAAGACCTGAACCAGGCAGATCAGTTTCAGCACAGCGTCCAGATCGTCGTCAAGCTGCTGGGCAACCTGCCAAACTCGATGCTGCGTACTCATTACATCCAGAAATGTGCCGAATTGTTGAGTCAGGGCAACAGTCGCCTCATGCGGCAGTTAGAAGATAATTTACGGCTTCAGGTGCGCGGCGAACGGTGGCATGGGCGATCACAAAAGTGGCAAACCAGCAGCGAACGCGATTTGCTCGAAGAATCAGAAGCGCAACTGTTACGCCTTTACCTGCATAAACCGCTGCACCGTGCGGCGATCGTTGAAGCGCTCGAAGCCCGCGATCTAGAGTTCAGCCTGTCCCATCACCGCTTTCTGTGGCGACAAACTCTGGCGCTAAAAGAAGAAGGGTTTGATGTCGAGGCCGATCCTTCGCTGGACTTGCTAACACTGCTGCAAGACCGCTGCACCGACTTCCCCAGCGATATGAGCAAAATTTACGCTCTGTTTCAGCTTGACGAAACGGGAGACATTAACGTGCTGCGATCGACCCTTGTCATCCGCGCTGCCGTTGCCTCAATGGAAAAAGTGATGTGCGAAAAACGTCGCCGCCACTTTATCTCCCTCTGGGAAAAGACCGACTGCGCGACTGCACCCGATTTAGGACACTTCTACCAGAAAAAAATTCGTGCTGAAGATCAGCGGATTCAAGACCTCGATCGCGAACGTCAAACCACCTTTGAAGACCTCGTACAAGCACCCGTCATTAGCTAAGAACGAGTTGCAAAATTTCACATAAGTAGCTGGGGGTAATTATTTATAAGATGCATTTCGACTTTGCGTTCGACTGAGCGCTCACGCCGAAGTCTCAATACTCTCAGTCCTATGTGTCGGCGGGTTGAGCACAGTCGAAACCCGGTGTCTAAGTAGTGCTTAATTTAGCCCTCCTACTTACTT
>DATNQS010000179.1:0-2938 GCA_036703925.1 Candidatus Sericytochromatia bacterium | reverse complement strand
CGACCTTGACTGCTTGCCCCGCACCGAGACAGCGGGGCAGGTTTTCTGGTAGCCCACCACCTGTGATGTGCGCCATGCCGTGAATCGGTAGTTCCTGTTTGAGTGCTCCCAGGATAGGCTGCACGTAGATTTGCGTGGGTGTCAGCAGTACATCGCCCAGACTTTTGCCGTCAAAGGCATCTGGACGATCGCTCCAGTTGTAGCCGCGATCGTCAACAATCTTTCGCACCAGACTAAAGCCGTTACTGTGGACTCCCCGGCTGGCAAGACCGATCGCCACATCGCCAAGCTGAACCTGCGACCCATCGAGAATCTTACTCTTCTCCACAATGCCGACACAGAAGCCCGCCAAGTCGTATTCTCCCGCCTGATAAAACCCTGGCATCTCTGCCGTTTCGCCGCCTAGCAGCGCACATCCTGACTGCCGACAACCTGCCGTAATGCCCGACACGACATTTGCCAATTGCTCTGAGTTCAGCGTTCCCGTTGCCAAATAGTCGAGAAAAAACAGCGGTTCTGCACCACAGGTCAGCACATCGTTCACGCACATGGCGACCAGATCAATGCCCACGGTTTCATGGCGATCGAGATTCTGCGCCAGCTTGAGCTTCGTCCCCACGCCATCGGTGCCAGACACCAACACAGGTTCACGATAGCCACTAGGCAGTTGAAACAGCCCACTAAACCCGCCAAAGTTGCCCAAAACCTCTGGTCGCGTTGTGCTGTCTACCATGCTGCGGATGCGCTGCACAAACGCCCGTCCCGCCTCAACGTCTACACCCGCCTCTCGATAATCCATGTCAGTTGCCTTTGGGCGATCGTCGCAGGTTGTATTTTACTTGGCTTAGGGGGTGAAAAGCGAGAGCGAAGAAAGCGGGGAAAGCGGGGAAGTTTTGAGTTCTGAGTTCTGAGTTCTGAGTTCTGAGTTCTGAGTTTTGAGTTCTGAGTTCTGCCTTCTGCCTTTTGCCTTCTGCCTTCTAACCGATCGTCGTCTCCAAGACCTCTCGATGAATCAACGCCCGATCGACCTGAAACTGGATTTGATCGGTGGAGAGAGCTTCACCGTTAGCGTAGAGTTCGATCCAGGTTTGGCTGATGACGTTGGGATTGTCGGGAATGTCTGCGAGTGCCCAGCCTGGTAGATCGAGTGCCTGCATCAGGTTGCTGACCTTGGGGTCATAGCTGAGGGCAAAGCAACGACAGCCTTCGGCGGCTGCCATAATCAAACCATGAAAGCGCATGGCGATCGCCATCTCTACACCGCGAAACACCCCTTTTAACTGCTGTGGGTCTTCTAAGCGCAGAATATGGCTGACACCGGGCAATTGGGGCTGAATGGCTTCGGCGATCGCCAGGTCTTGAGCGGCTTGAAAGGGCAATAGCAAAAGGCAGGTCTGAGTCGCTTTTTGAAAGGTGATCAACGCCTGAGTTAACGCTTCTAGCCGTGCTGGGGTTAGCTGCGGGTGAGAGCGGAGGTTAACGGCAACACGAGGAGCAGGCAAATCCCACAAGCCCTCGACTGGCGTTGATTCGAGCGCCCAAACTGGATCGGGAGCCAGCGTAAAAGGAATGCCCCAGTTGGACAGCATGGCAGCCGAGCCATGGTCACGCACGCTGACCGCATCACAGCCTGCAAACGTTTGGTGTGCCATCCATTGTGTGAACGATCGCTGGAGCGGACCCACACCCTGTGCCCAGGCGATCGTTTTCAAACCCATCTTTTGTGCCAGTGCCATCAAGCCTGCATAGTAGAGAGGGCTAACCGCACTCGTCGCATCCTGAAGCAAACTGCCGCCACCCCAAATAAAGACCTGAGCACTGCGTAATGCTTGCTGGATGGCATAGGGATTTTTTCGATCGATCGCCTCCACATGGTAGCGATCGTGGGTTTGCACGGGATTACCCGATAGCACGATCGGCGTTACCGAGGCTGGCAGCATTTGCAGCAGCGATGCCAGCAGTGCCTCATCGCCGCCATTGCCCTGCCCGTAATATCCACACAAAACTGCTCGGATGCCCATCTTTGCTTTCAGCGTTTGGCTTGTGCTGTCATATCGCTTTGCTATCCAATCATCCTCGATTTTGACCCCTGGCTTGATCGGTAGCGTAAAAAGATAGGACTGACGCAGCAGAGATTCCTACTTCCATCAAAAAAGGGGCTTTGGAATTTTCTCTTTTTAAGGGAGCAAAGTTTCAAGCTTCAGGTGCGTAAGTCCTAAGAGAATTGAGCTTTTAGAACATTATCTACCGTAGGAGTGACTCACCAACCCTCCGTTTCTCATTGAATAGGGGTAGAAGCAATTTGCCGTTATCGTAAGCGCTTTTATACAGTTTGCCGTTACCAAGCTTCAGCATTCAGAAGTCTGATAACGCCAAGTATTAACGCTCTACCTGGCAACAGGCTTTGTGGAAATATGCTCTCAATCGCCATCGGGACGATCGCTTTGTCGCATCTAACCATAGCGAAAGAGTGGACTTGTATGAACCGCTCGATTTAACACCAGTTGTAGCTACCCAACTTTTTATTGCGTGAGGAGATGTGTTCGTGAAATTTAACCGTTCGATCGATCGTCTGTGTCTATCGTTTAGTCTTGCTGTTTCTGCGATCGCCTGTGGTCAGTTAACGGTTCAAGCCGAAACAACCAATCTGGTTTCCGAAGCCCCAATGCTACAAACGGCTGATACGATTCGTTTAACCAGCAATCCGATATTGCCAGAGGCAGCGTCTTTCAGCAGTACTGCTGTGACTCCTCAGGAGACAACAGCCGTTTTGTCTGTGGCATTGGAGCCAGCCGCGCCAGTGGCGAATCAGCCAACCAACTTGCCAGAATCGGTAGACCAGCCTCAGGTAGAGACGGCTGCTAGCCCGACGGCTGCAACCACGCTAGCCGTTCCTGCCCCTGGCACAGTGCCCACGTCAGCAGCAGCGCTTGACCTT
>DATNQS010000178.1:0-12699 GCA_036703925.1 Candidatus Sericytochromatia bacterium | reverse complement strand
AGCCTACTGCTCTTTTTATCAATGGTGTTTACGAGTCAGTACTGGAGGAAATTCTTCAAGTACAAGCTTTGCTACCGGAGCAAATAATGTTTCTTCAGCCGTATTCTGGCTATGGTATCAAAGCATTGCGTAAAAACCTGCCTTCCGTTGAATCTCCAATGCGGCTGTTTGTATCTATTACAGACGATTTAGCGACTATTCGCTATCAAGCCGAAATTGTTGGTTGGGAAGATAAACAGGTTCTGCCCGAAATTAAGAAACAAGTGATTAATCGTTTGATTGCGACGCTTCAACCTGGTGAGAAGGAGTTGTATGATGCGGCTAAAAGCGGTACGGGTAAGAGTGTGAATTTGCTCTACATCCGTCGTTTACAGAAGGTGCGTAGCCCGTTCAGCGTAGAACAGTTGCGGAAGGAGAGCGATGGTAAACCATTATCCCCTGCTAGAACAACATCAGGCGGTTGGTCACCTGTTAAGTTAGAGGTGTTGTTGCCATCTGTTGAATTAGAGGTATTGTCGTCAGCAGCCATCTAATCATCCTGTATCCTCCATCCCTCGCCCTTACGAGCGAACGTTGGGTTTCAGATTCTCAGGGGTTTGAGCAATAAGTTGAAGGGTCGTTAGGAGTGCAGGAAGGTCTGACGGCAGGCGTTGGTTTAGATTAAGTTGCGCGGCGATCGCCTCCAGTGGTTCTCCTTGCTGTAGCTGATCGCTCAGAGTAGTGACTTCCTTCCAGGTCAGGTCGCTTTCGGCGTAGGCTTTGGCGATCGCAATGGGTAAATCGGCACGCTCATTACCTTCTGCCCTGGTCATCATGTTGTGTCCGATCGCCAATGTGCGATCAAAGCAGTGATACCAGCACCGAGGCTGCAACTTGAGAGCAGACTGAAAAAGTGCTTGATGTTCCGCACTGTCAACAGCGCGATCGCTGGCGCTTGATACTAGCAGCAAGGGTGCAGTGGGTTGTACTTTGGCGCGATCGAGTACATCCTGCCCCATCGCTAGAAAGGTACGCAGCGCAGGCATCTGAAAGCCTTTATAGCCAAAGCTAGCCCCTCCAGGCTCAGACTTCCATTCAAAGTAAACGTTCATGCGCTCCACAACCCAGTCTACAAGGGCATTTGTACCACTTAGATAAGGGGCAAACAGCAGACCACGATCGACTTGCTGGGGATGCTCTAGCGCCAACCATGCGGCAAGGGTACTGCCCCCTGATAAGCCACCCAGAAGCACACGATCGCCCAGCGATTGAGCCTTTTCCAGCCAATTCTGCCCAAAGTCTTGGTAGAGCAGTGGGGTTATGGGTAATGGTGGTGGGTTGTCCTCACTCCAGTCGCCTGCCTGCCCATGCCCTGGTAGCAACGGAATCAAGACATTGTAACCAGCTTGAAAAAACGCTTCGCCGATCGGCACAAACTGTTCCGGCGATGCAGTAAATCCGTGAAAGAAGACAATCACTTTTGCAGTCGGACGGGTATGGAGCAGGAAGCGAGAGCGGCAGGTCTCATCGCGCAAGCCCAAGGCAGCTTCCCGTCCTCTTGTCGCCTTAATCAATGCGGCGGCAGCATCGGCATAACCTGACATGGCACACTATCCTTTTACGACAATCCGGTGCGCCCAGTAGCTTACTGCCAGTGTCACCGTCATTCTTATGTTAAGCGGCGTGCTTTTCTTGAGGAAACTTGCCAATGGCAGATTAGCTAGCAGCCCTAATCATTTTTAGAAAGCGGGTTTAGAACATAGACCACAGGAAATACAGCCGGAAACTGCTGCAAGGTACAAAGCGAGCAAAGCAGACGCAAAGATGAAGTTTTGCAAACATTGACGATCTTTGCTCAAAACGGTATGATTAGATACAGAAAAGTAAATCGTTCATCTTGCGTTTTGTTCTGGAATCAGTTCTGCTCAATTAAACTTCACGGTTTGAGAAGAGCCTTCCAGCAGCAGAAACCGGACGGAAGTAGGGAGTCATCCCGAAGGAACGCGCCTCTCGCAACATATCTAGGAGGCGAATATGAATCTCTCTTATCGCGGCGTTGATTACGATTTTAATCCATCTTCTTTGCAAGCTCGTGGAGCTAAGCATCGCTTAAATAACGTTGCCAAGGCTAAAACGTTGGGTGCCCTTCTTACCTATCGGGGTGCAGCTTATTCGATCGCGCCACCCACTCAAACTGAGTCCGCTAGCCCTAGTGTGGCTCCGGGCACAATGCTGACCTATCGTGGCATTCGTTATACAGTGCAACCAACGCTGCAAGCAGCGCCTACTCAGGCTGTAACTGTAACTAAAGCATCGGTACGCTCCCTTGAGGATCAGGCACGCGCATTGACGATGAACCATCATCGGGCAACAAAAAACCGACAACTAGCTATGCTGCTACGTTCTGCCGCTAATGTAGGTATGCCCGCTGCGGCTGCTAGCTAGTAGGAAACCCTTCAAGAAACGTTCAATCCAGCGTTTTAGGTAGCCTACGATCGTAGCTATGCTTCAATTCGACTGGTTAACAGCTGAAGGGTTCTAGCCGTTGCCAATTTGGTTTCCGCTACAGTCATCAGTGAAGCCGCTTCCATTAGGGAGCGGTTTTATTTTGTAGATGGTTAGCCGATCCTTGCAAAGATAGACCGCTATTAGCACAGACAGATTTCGATCAATGTTTTGATCGATGTTTTCAAAGAAGGCTACGTTTGAAGCTGTTGAAGTATCTAGCGAGTAACGGCACTTTGAGTAATGGCACTTTGAAAGCACAGAGGCATGGCTGAGACCCTTCACCATGCAGTAAGATTTAAGCGCTAGTAAATCTGGTTTAAAGTAAAAAGGCGGCGATCGCGTAAGAATGAGTGGCTGTTTCGGTGATGTTCCCTGCGGCAGACCACATTGTCAGTAAAACTTACATGAGATTGCATCGCCAGACCTTGTGTTGCTTTAAGTCAGTAGAAAGGCTGGAACACTCCGTTCGCTTGCTACTCCACTATCTCAGATTTTGGGCTATACCAGTTCCCGTATGCTGCGTACCTCCTTTCAGCAACGCCAAGGTGTCCTAACCCTGCTTGAAACGTGCATCTGATCTCATTGAGGGATCTAAGTAATCGAGCATATTCTAGAGATTGACACCAAAAAAAGCATCCGGCATTTGGTAAACCAGGGGTTGCGCTTTCCTCTCTGCTCGGCTTCTGTTGCGTCTCTACCTACGACATCTTTAATAGTGCTGGCTCAAGTGCACGCGGATAGATCAGCCACGCCCGTTCGTAAGGGTTGGTCAGCGTTTGTACCAGAGGCGACAGGTCGCTCAATTCCTGTAAGCCTGTGGTGGTATGACACTTGATGCCGCGCTGATAAAGGGTATAGCCACGGCTTAGAGAAACTTGCAGCCCTGCATAATAGGTTGCGTCACCATTCACCATGCCGAGCCTCTGCTGGACGCTTTGCAATAATGCCTGTCGATCGCTCGTATCCAGATGGGTGACATCAAGTGTTTTGGGCAGATCGCGATCGATAAACTGTCGGCATAGATCGCTGAGAATGGCATCAGTGCTACTTTGCCAACGTTGCAGGTGGTAAGTAAAAACGCCATCATCCGCAGCAAGATATTGGTTTAACGGTAGGCGATCGCAGTTGCGTGTCAACCAGGCTTTTACCGTGTCATCGGCTTCTAGCAAGCCCTGCTGTAAGCATTCACGAGCCCGCACAAACGCTTGCTGCAATACCCAACAGGCAGCGATATTTTTGGGATGGTTGTAAACCTGGGCATACATAAAGTAGCGCACGATCAAGTAATGCTCAACCGCAGTCATGCCTTTACGGGCGACGACAAGCTGCTGCGTCACCGGGTCATAGCGCATTGCCATGAGAATGCGCTCGAGGTCTATTTTGCCGTAGGATGCCCCAGTAAAGTAGCTGTCGCGCATCAGGTAATCGAGGCGATCGCAGTCAAGTTGGCTTGACACCAGTTGCCAGACCAACGGGATCGGATGCTTCTTAAGATAAACCTGGAGGATTTGCTCCGTTAAGTCTGGAGCTACAGTGTCCAACGCTGACCGAATGGGTGCCGACTCCTGTAAAATGCGCCCCGTCCAGTGTTCATGATTGCTGCCAAAGACTTCTTCGCCCGTATGGCTAAAGGGACCATGCCCAATGTCATGCAGCAGCGCAGCGCAGAGTACAACCGCACGATATGGTTGCAGTTGGGGATAGGCGCTAGCAAGACGATCGAACGCCCGACGCGCGATCGCTAGTACGCCAAGCGAATGCGTAAACCGTGAACTCTCGGCTCCATGAAAGGTAAGACTAGCTGAACCTAACTGCCGAATCCGTCGCAGCCGTTGAAAGGCAGGCGTATCAATGAGACGAATGAGTGCCGCTTCGATTGGATCACCACCGTTGAGCGCGATCGCACCGTGGAGCGGATCGTGATATGTGCGCTCAGTACTAAACAGCACCAGCCACCATGGAATGTGTGGTCAACAGCTCCACTGCCGCTTGGTATTGGCGGTCAGCGGGTGTCCCAACCTGAGCGCCAGTAATAGGGTCAAGCGGCACTATAACATCGGGCTGAATACCTTGCTTATTAATGTCAATATGACCAGGGGTTTCATACTTCGCAACGGTGACAGCTAGACCAGAGCCATCTGATAAGTCAAAGAGCGATTGAATCAATCCTTTCCCGAAGGTTTTTTCGCCCAGGATGGTGGCGCGTCCGTTATCTTTTAAGGCTCCTGCCAAAATTTCGCTAGCGCTTGCCGTGCCCTGATTAACCAGGACGACGAGCGGATCGTGCGTCAATGCCTTTTCTGTCGCATCAAAGCTACCTTGAATGCCTTGGCGATTGACGGTGTAAACGATCGTTCCTTGATCCAACCAGAGACGGGCAATCTCTACACCCGCTTGCAGCAGCCCACCGGGGTTATTTCGCAGATCAAGGATGTAAGCGTTGGCTCCCTGCGTCTCCAGACGAGTCAGCGCGTGGGCAAACTCAGCCGTTGCATTGGCGTTAAATTGGCTCAGGCGAATGTAGCCGATTTTGGCAGGCTCATCCGTATTCGCAGGCGTAGATTGCAGCCTCAAATCGGCATAAACCGGGTTGAGTTCAATACGATCGCGCACAACCTTAAAATCTTGCAGTGCCTCTTGTTCCCGCTGAATCGTCAACGTCACCTGGCTACCGATCTTCCCCCGCATTCGTCCCGCCGCATCATCCAATGACAGCGCTTCAGTAGGGGTGCCATCAATGCTCACGATCGTATCTGCTGGCTTGATCCCCGCGCGATCGGCTGGCGAACCAGCGACTGGAGCAATCACACGCAATTTGCCAGTCTCTGGGTCAGAGGCAATCTGCAACCCCACCCCTGTTAACTCGCCGGATGTATTCGTCTGCAAGCTCCGGTATTGCACTGGCTTCAGCAACCGCGTAAAGGGATCATCCAGGCTTGCCAACATTTTCTGGATCGCCGTATACGTTTGCTCACGATCGCTCAACGGTTGCTTAAATGCCTTTTGACGCACCAGCCACCAGTTCTGCTGATTAAACGTGTCATCAACATAAGCGCGATCGACCAACCGCCAAACTTCTGCTAAAAGCTTTTGCTCTTCAGTCAGCGCGTTTGCTTGCGGTGCCGACCAACCCAGCACCATCAAAACTGCCAAAAGGACAGCCACTAGCCGTCCTGTCCAAGAGGTATGTTTACTCATAGTGAATAATCTTAACCTCAGCAACGGAGTGTCTGCTACCCACAGCATGAGTTCAATCGCTTTGGGCATGGTACGGATAGTGCAAAACCTACCTACGGTAGTGCCACATCATGACCCTTTAATCCCACTGTTTTCAACGGCTGAACGATCGCTAAGACCATCGTCTCAGGCAACGGTTTACTTTAGAAAACTTCATCCTGCCTTAAGCATTTAAACCAGCAAGTGGGCGGAGCAATAAGTTGGGAAGACGCTGACACAGCCACGCCTTAACACAAGGGGCTGATTCACTTTGCCTATGAAATCCAGCCTGTGTCTGTGTTACATTCTTTAGAACAGCAATACATTTTTTTAGGAATTCTTGCTTCATGTTCACTAAGCAGGTGACCGGCTCGAAAACATTCCAGTGGTTTGAGGAGCGGCTAGAAATTCAAGCACTTGCAGACGATGTTTCTAGCAAGTATGTCCCTCCCCACGTAAATATTTTTTACTGTTTGGGCGGCATTACGCTGGTTTGTTTTCTTATCCAGTTTGCCACTGGGTTCGCTATGACGTTTTATTATCGTCCAACCGTTGCCGAAGCGTTTGACTCTGTTCAGTACATCATGAACGAAGTGAGCTTTGGCTGGTTGATTCGATCGATCCATCGCTGGTCTGCCAGCATGATGGTCTTGATGATGGTGCTTCACACCTTCCGGGTTTATCTAACGGGCGGTTTCAAAAAGCCCCGCGAGTTGACCTGGGTGACTGGCGTGATCCTTGCTGTCATCACAGTTTCTTTCGGCGTGACAGGCTACTCCCTTCCCTGGGATCAGATTGGTTACTGGGCAGTCAAGATCGTTTCCGGTGTACCTGAAGCGATTCCGGTTGTCGGGGTGCTGATTTCTGACCTACTCCGTGGTGGTTCAAGTGTTGGTCAGGCAACTCTGACTCGCTACTACAGCGCTCACACCTTTGTCTTGCCCTGGCTGATTGCGGTGTTCATGCTGCTGCATTTCTTGATGATTCGTAAGCAAGGTATCTCTGGTCCTTTGTAGTGATTGTTCCCTCTGGGGCAAATTATCTACGCTAGTGACATTGTCTACCTGCTTCCATCCCTCTGCTGACTTCAGAACAAAAGGAGAGTGACTTTAATATGGCAACGGTTAAAAAACCGGATCTATCTGATCCTCAGTTGCGTGCCAAGCTCGCCAAGGGTATGGGTCACAACTACTACGGTGAACCTGCCTGGCCCAACGATTTGCTTTACATCTTCCCAGTCGTTATTCTGGGGACGATCGCGCTTAACGTTGGTCTGGCAGTGCTTGATCCGGCGGCAGTTGGCGAACCCGCTGATCCCTTTGCAACCCCGCTAGAGATTTTGCCTGAATGGTATCTCTACCCCGTATTCCAGATTTTGCGTACTGTACCCAGCAAACTTTTGGGTGTGGTTGCTATGGCTTCAGTACCCCTGGGATTGATTGTGATTCCTTTCATTGAAAACGTTAATAAGTTCCAAAACCCATTCCGTCGCCCAGTGGCAACAACTATGTTTCTTGTTGGCACTCTGGTTACACTGTGGCTGGGTATCGGTGCAACCTTCCCTATTGATAAGTCTCTAACGCTTGGTCTGTTCTAGATCGCTCGTTATTAGGCTCTTCGTAACACCTGTTTGATTCTTGCTTTGGCTAACAGCTAAATAGGAATTAAATAGGTGTTCTTTTTAGGTTCAATTATTTTTACCTTAAGGTAGGAACTTCCGCCAGCAGCGCTTTTGCTTAAAGGAATTTTTCTTCGAAGTAGGGTTTTCTACCCAGTCCTTTGGGGGGTTTCGCTTAGGCGCTGAGGCAATTTCTGATTAGGATAAGAGTATTCAAGACAACTTTGTGCAGGAGACTGCGGTGAACCAGGATAGCTTTAAGAATTTTCAAATCGGCTTTGCCGAAGTTAGTCGTTTCCTTTTGCCCTTTGCGGTGATTTGGCTGCTGGGGGCGATCGGTTTGGGCTGGCTCGTTAAATCATTTTTTATCCTGGTTGGGCTGATTTTGGTAACGCCTGTGATTGCGTTTTTTGGCTTTCGCTGGTGGCTAAGGCGCAACTTAATTCAGGCAAATTGTCCGGTCTGTCAGTATGAGTTTGTTAGCCTCAACCAAACGGAGTTTAGTTGTCCCAGTTGTAATGAGCCGCTAAAAGTGGAGGGCGGACGTTTCAATCGTCTTACACCACCGGGAACCATTGATGTCAGTGCTGTCGAAGTGTCAGCTAAAACGATCAAGGATTAGTACCAGAGACGCGAGTCTTCCAGGTTGGGCGCTAAAGCTGTTGTTGAAATGTTGACTTAAATGATTGAGGATCAGCGCAACATTTGTTCGTCAGTTGTTTAATTTTCCTTTAAGCACAAAGTCGGGATATTTCATAAAACATCCCGACTTGTGCTTTTAGTTTTGAGGCAATTTCTGTTTAGCTGCGAGAAATCAATAGCGTATAAGAGTGTTGGCCCTTGGCACGATCGCCAATGTAGACCGAGTAAGTGCCTTTAGTCCACCGTCCAGGAATAGTAACTTTACCATTGGAGTAGCTGTCGGCTGGCACACAGAAGTCCTGCCCGGAGCTACTACGAATCAGCAAAGCAGGCTCACCGGAGGACTGCAACGTAAATTGCAAATTGGCATCCTCTGCCACCTGGATGACGTGATTCGGTGTCGAGGCAATGAAGCCAGCGCAGCCCTTACTATCTTTTTGGCTACCGCCCGATGTCCCGTTGAGTTGAACGGCAGGTGAACTGGAATTAATTGCGACTGCTTGACTGAGAGCAGGTGAGGCGGTTCCCAGTGCGACTGCTAGTGCCAGAGGCACACCAAACCAATAGCTGAAGGTTTTCATTTGACTCCTCTCTGCCGATATCTGAAACACATTGATGAAGCGATCGCACAGTAGCTCAGTGCATTGCGATTAAGAGGGTTAAAGGTGTTACCTGTTAATTCGTCTTAAGCTACGAAATGATGCAATACATTTAGTATTACAAGTAACGGCAGAACTAGCCGAGCAAGTGTACCTGTTGACTGAGTGGCACTGATAGCGCAGCCCATAACATATGGGCAAACTGGTCTTACAAACTTTGTATCCTTTACCCAGGTTGCCGATATTGCTCGATTAACGTGGGCAAGTGGTCGTAGCCATCCACGCCGATCGCGGCAATGAGTTCAGGGCGAAGTTGAGCAAGCATCGGCGCAAAGGAATCACCCATTTGTCCCTGAAGAATGGTCAAAAGCCCGGCGGGTTGTCGCCAGTCACGAGAGGCAATACTTTCGAGGAAATACATACCCAGGCAGCCCGTATATACCGCTCTGCTAGTGTCTTGCAGCCGATAGTATGCTTCTGCTAAATATGCCAGGTTCAGCCCTTGCAAGTACAAATCTCCAGCAACCTGAGCAGCTTTAAGCCCATCAGCAAGATAGTCGATCGCCGCTTGCGGTTGTTCTAGCACTACATGAGCAATTCCCAGGCTATTAAAGGCAAATGCCTGACTTTGGCGATCGCCCATCTGCTCTGCCAGCTTTAAACCTTGCTGCAAATAGCTGATGGCAGCTTCGTAGACCTCTGCTTCGGCTTGCTCTAGCTGTTGTGCCTGAAAGACTTCGCCATAACCGAGATTAACCAGGGCGTTGGCTTCGCCCAGTCGATCGCCAACCTGACGGCTGAGAATGAGTGCCCGTTGGCTATAGTTAATCGCCTCCCTGTAGTTTTTTTGGGCAACGCAGGTGCGACTAAGGTGGTTAAGGTTTGCAATTTCGCAGGGACGATCGCCTGCCTCTGCTGCGATTTCTCTAGCAATGTCATGAAATTCCTTCGCTCGGTCGATCTGCCCTTGCGCCCGTTCTGAGGAGCCAATCAGAGTAAGAATCCGTGCTTTTTCTTGCGTACCCTCTGCCCGTTTTAGTGGCTCATCTAGATAATTGACCACGCTTCGTAGCTGGCTACCTGGAAAGGAGGCAAACACACCGCCGTACAACGGAAAGTAAGGACGCTGGGCGAACGATCGCAGAATTTGCAGCGTCATTTGGAATGCCCCCTCCGCAAATTGGCTTTGATGGAACGAGTTAAGTGCCGTTGCCTGATTAAAGCCTCGTGCCAGTTGCGACCAGAGGATAGAAAACGCCAGAAAGGTCGAGATGGATAGCTTTGCGCCGACTTTGGCATCGTAGACAAGGCGATCAAACCAGGCAACTAACCCTTGTTGGATGTATTGCAAGAGGATGACCAGTTCCACCCAGGTGCTACTCTCCAACGTGGGCATCTGGGCGACGAACTCGCTTACCGACTCGTTGCGTGCGATCGTCTGAAAGAGCTGGATCAACTGGGGTTGCGTCAGTTGCTTTGACCATACCGTCCACGGGTCGCTCTTGCCTGACGTGCTAGCAAAACCGAGCGTCTGCTCCTGGTCATAAATCCAACTGACAAGCTGACTTTGAACCCGCTCCCACGATACTAACCCCTGACTAATTCCCATTGCTAACTGGCAGAGTTCTTGCTGTATGGTGCTGTCGCTGGTAGCGTCACCCTGTTGCTGAAGCACTTTAGCAAGCTGTTTAAGCTGCGTCGCGCTGAGGCATTGAGGCTGGTTAGGGTCGATCGCCCGCAAAAATTCTGGTAGTCGCTGCGCTGCATCCGCCGTGGTAATTTTCTGCATGACACTGGCGATCGCTTCGGTTGTCTGGTTGTGTTGCTGCCAACGCTCCCACTCGCCCTGAATCGTTTGGAGTGCTCTGCGGCTGCGAGCTGCTTTTGCCTGCTTCAACTCATTAGTTTCGGCATCAAGCTGTGCCTGCACGCGATCAACGTACTGTTGCAGGCAGCGCTCAAAGAGTTCACCAGTACCAACACTGACCCCTTCTACCAGCATTTGGTAGACCTGTTCTTTTGACCGAATGTTGCCCTTTAAGGTCATTTGCACAATCTGATCAAGCAGTTGCAGGTAGCGATCGGGCGAAGGAAGCGTCTCTGACATAGCGCTAATCTGACAGGAGGACATCGCCGATCGCTAACAGCGCCCAGCACACTTAGTTTAATCAAGTCTGTTTACTTCTCGACAGCTAAACGCATAATTACCGCTGAAAGACTTGCTTTTTACCGTCGTTTTACTGCTATCCAGTGCTACGGCTATGGGTATCCCGGTATCATGCCCTCGTCTATGAAACATTGCTGCCGCTTTGATTCCTTGATCTGGCAAATAAGTGCTTCAATAGTAAAGAACTGGGCTAAATTGAGGCATTGCACAAAGCCCTTGCTGGGTGGGTGTTAAGGAGAAACCACATGAACCATCTCAAGCGCGTCAGCTCTAACAAGCAAACAGCAACCTTCTGGCAAGGCAGTTTGATGCTGCTGGGCGGTGCTGCACTTGCTGTTGGTATCACGTTGGCTAGCTCTTCAGCCGTCATGGCACAGGCTGCTTATGGCAGTTATGTAGGTGCCGGTGTGGCGATGGGGTTGACTGATGGCGATGCCGGTGGTGAACCGAGTCGCACGTCTGGCGTGATTGCGGCTCGCTATAAGTTTCTTAAGCTCCCAGTTTCCATTAGAGCCCAAGCCCTGGTTGGTCGGCGCACTACGCTCGTCCCGATGGTCTCCTACGACTTGCCAATTAACTGGCGTACCGATGCCTATATCGGTGTGGGTGCGGCTGTACCTCTAGATGACGATCGCACCACACCATTGGGCAACAAGACCAGTTTTGCGATTCAACCCGGCATCGACTATGTGTTGCCTAACAGTCAGCTAGTTGTCTTTGGTAATGCAGTCATTGCCTTTGATGCCTACCGACAAGGTGGTAACAATGCTTCGTCTTTCCAGGCTGGCGTTGGGTTACGGTTCTAACGCTACCAGCAGTCCCTAACAGCCTAAACGCAGGTGAGACGCACAATCCCGTTGTTTTTGAAACGGCTTGCCCTATCCCCTTGCGTGGGTGCCCAAAGCTTAAAAGCCTGAAGGGTTAGCTCTTTCATCCTTAACAATTAAGGACGTGAACGTTCTTATCGCCTAGCCCTCTGGTCAAGGGGCAATTTAGATGCAGCAACATTGGAGCGTGACTAAGCGCGGCTGACTATTGATTTGGATGATTGCTCAGATGCTTTGAGTTCAGTAGTGTTGGGCGATCGCGGTTCCAATGGTAACGCTACTGTAAAGGTCGTGCCAATCCCTTTGCCGCTGCGAACCTGAATCCGTCCCTGGTGCAACTCCACACACTTTTTGACGATCGCCAGCCCTAGACCTGTGCCCTGGATGTTGCCCACATTGCCGCAGCGATAGAACGTCTCAAACAAATGTGTCTGGTCTTTGATGGGGATACCGATGCCCTGGTCTTGTATCTGAAAGGTTGCAGTGCCATCTTTGCAGCAGAGCCTGAACTGAATGTCGCCTCCCTGCGGTGAATATTTGAAGGCATTAGAAAGTAAATTCGTGAGAATATGCCGCAGCAAAGCAGCATCCATCGCTGCATTGGAGCAGTTACCTTGGGGGGTAAACATGATGGTATGACTGTCGCTATGACTAAACTGTAAGTCTTCCGTAATCCCAGTACAAAGCTTTACCAGATCAAGGGGTTCTGGTCGATAACGCAAGCCAGCTTCGGTGCTGCCCAACAGTAAGACTTCATCCAGCAATTGCGTAATTTGATGAATCGCTGTTTTAATGCGGTCAAAGTACTGCTGGCGCTTTGTTTCCGTTAAATCCTGGCTGAAGTTTTCCAACAGTTCTATCGCCGTGCGGATCATCGTCATTGGGGTACGGAACTCATGCGATGCCATGGAAATGAAGCTTGACTTGAGCAGATTGAGTTCTTGCTCTTGTTCCAAGGCTTTGAGCATACTTTGCTCGCTGTTTTGCAGTCGTTTCAGAATTTGCCCACGCTCGATGCCATACCGGAGCGATCGCGCTAAGAGTGACGGTGTAATCTGCCCTTTGACCAGATAGTCTTGCGCTCCGCCTGCCATGGCTTGCAGTGCCAGTGTCTCGTCATCCATCATCGTCAACACGACAACT
>DATNQS010000177.1:0-2494 GCA_036703925.1 Candidatus Sericytochromatia bacterium | reverse complement strand
CCCTGCTCATCCAGTGGATCGAACAAGTAGCCGTTGACTCCATCCTGCACTATATCGGGAATGCCGCCCGACCGAGCTGCGACAACTGGACAGCCTGCTGCCATTGCTTCTAACAACACTAAACCAAGCGTTTCAGTACGTGACGGAAACACAAACGCATCCGATGAGGCAAAGGCAGATGCCAGGTCTCGCCCTTGCAGATAGCCAACAAAGTGCGTGGCAGTGCCCGCAAAATGTTGTTCTAGCGCCTGCCGATGTGGACCATCGCCCACCAGCGCAAGCCTCGCATTGGGAATGGACTCTAAAACAGGCTTGATGCGATCGATTTCTTTTTCTGGCGACAGACGACCAACATACAGCAGTAACGGGCTTTCGGGATGCCCCTGACTCAGGCGCGATCGCATCTCTGGGCTTACCAGGTATGGCTGAAATGTCTCTGTATCTACACCACGTTGCCAGACATTGACGCGCTCAATACCGTGTTCGGTCAAGGCTTGCCGCATCGCAGTGGAGGTACAAAGGTTTAACCGCGCTTGGTTATGTCCTGCCTTAAGTAACTCCCACATCAAACCTTCTAGCATTCCCAAGCCATAGTGCTGGAGGTATTCTGGCAAATGGGTGTGGTACGACGCTAGCAGCGGAATGTGAAACGTTTTGCTGTAAAACAGTCCTGCCAGCCCTAAAACGGCTGGGTTAACAACGTGAATCAGATCCGGTTTGAAACGCTCTACCGCATAGCCAATAGAAGGACGCGGTAACGCCAGTTTTAACTCTGGGTAAAGCGGCAATGGAAAGCCTGAAACCCCGTGAATTTGTGCGCCCTTATACTCGGTTAGCCCACCATCGGGTGAAATTACCAGCACCTGGTCCCCCAGTCGCTGTAAATATTCCACGGTGTAGCGCAGTCGCGTTACAATGCCGTCCACTTTGGGTAAAAAGGTTTCGGTGAACAGGGCGATTCGCATAGGTGCAACAGTAAGTGAATGGGACAACTTGCAAGTAGCAGCGATCGCTTCTGCTTAAAGCTCCTGTTGTCGGGGCAGTGTGCAGATACCATGAAGGTCGATCGATGTGATGACTCCGCCTAGCAATACACCCACGCCTTCAGCAAAGCAATTCAGTTGGTGCCGATTTTCGGCGGCTTGTGCCACGTTGACATCACGCACAGATGTCGTCGTTCTTTGAGCAAGCGTCTGGTCGTTCTGGTAGCTAGTGCCCAAAACGACCCATTCGGGAAACAGATAGTCGGTGCTGACCGCTGTGAACATGGCACCCAGAAGCACAACCAAAACCAGAAGTGTGAGCACGCAACTGCTTATAGCAAATGACCGCTCCTTAGCGTCGCCATTTTACCTTTGGTAAGATTTGAGACTCGTCTACCCGATCTTTGTACTTCATGGCGACATTCAATAAGGAATCGAGCAAGGAACTGGAAAGGAAATGGGGTTGCAACCCTAGATCGAGCAAATTGGTGTTCTTAGCATTGAAGTAGTGCTCTTCACGCTCAATACGTGGGTTCTCTGTGTGCTGTACTTCCACTTTGAGACCGATCGCACTACCCGCTTTTGCCACCATTTGCGCCAGGTCGCCCACGCTAAACAGCTCTGTAAACTGGTTGAAGACGCGGAACTCTCCAGGGTTAGCGGGGTTGGCGATCGCCAATTCCACACAGCGCACTGTATCCCGGATGTCCAAAAAGCCTCGTGTTTGCCCACCCTTCCCATAGACCGTCAGTGGATGCCCGACGGCTGCTTGAATACAGAAGCGGTTGAGTGCTGTGCCGAACACGCCATCGTAATCAAGACGGTTAATCAGCAGCTCGTCCATGCCTGTTTCATCGGTCAACACGCCGTAGACGACACCCTGGTTCAAATCGGTTGCCCGTAAGCCCCAGACTTTGCAGGCAAAGTGAATGTTGTGAGAGTCGTGCACTTTGCTCAGGTGATACATACTGCCGGGTTGTTTGGGGTAGGGCAGTGTGTCTTTGCGGCCGTTGTGTTCGATCGTGATGTAGCCTTCTTCAATATCAATGTTGGGCGTACCATACTCGCCCATCGTCCCCAGCTTGACGAGATGACAGTCGGGGAAACTCTCTTTCATTGCATAGAGCAGATTGAGCGTACCGACGACATTGTTGACCTGTGTCAAAACAGCGTGCTCACGATCGATCATTGAGAAGGGCGCCGATCGCTGTTCGCCAAAATGGACGATCGCACCGGGTTCAAACTGGTGCAACACCTTGTCTAAAAACTCGAAATTGGTGATGTCGCCGACGAACAGATCAATAGTCTTGCCTGTGAGGTCATGCCAGCGTTGTAGTCGCTGCTGAATAGGCGCGATCGGAGTCAACGTCTCGACACACAGCTCCAAATCCCAGTGTCGCCGCACAAAGCTATCTAAAATCCCAACCTCATAGCCCTGATTGGAAAGATAGAGCGCTGTCGCCCAACCACAATAGCCATCACCGCCGATAACAAGGACTTTCATCTTGCTA
>DATNQS010000176.1:0-4525 GCA_036703925.1 Candidatus Sericytochromatia bacterium | reverse complement strand
GTTTCTACCTTTTGACGATTTTCCGGGCTTTGATCTGCTAGTTTTGCCAGCCAGCGGTTGCCCCAGCGAACATGTCCCGCTTCTTCAGGGAAGATCCGCTCGATCGTCTCACGAATTTTGATGTTTTCTTCTGTCTGCGGTGCTTGCTTCAGCGCATAGATATGAGCCGAGAAATACTCGCAGCCGCGCTTTTCAGTGACGTTGATGGCTGCCAGAGTTGAGATCAGAAACCCATCCAGGTCAGTCTCTGCGTCATGGAGTTCTGCATCCAGCAACCGTTCAAATTCCTGAATGTAGGAAGAACCCGGCGGGGTGCCGACGCTGGAACCAAGATCTACCAGTAACTCGGTGAGCCACATAGCATGGCGTGCTTCGTCAGAAATATGCCGCGACAAATCCTTAATCAGTTCAGGAGATTTGCCATCCAGTTGCTCAATCAGATTGGTGAGATCTTTGCAGCTTCGCTGCTCGCTATAGCGGTAGCGGTTGAGCGTGATGAGGTGAATCTCACGATCGCGCACAACCTGACCAAGAATCTCGCGTGCGCCTAGAGCTTTACTAAGTTTGCGGGGGTAAGCAACAGTCATTGTTTTCTCTTGTTGGTGGTCTTGTTCGTTGGGTCGGTATTAACGATCGTAACTTAGCTGTTTTGCCTCATCCGTAGACAATGTGGCGTTAGGGATGGAGGCGATCGGCTTGCGGGCAACGAGATACTTGCTCATAAAGTGAACCTGCACCGACACATCACTAAAGCCAGCCTGCTCCAGACGCTGCACCAGATTGTCCTGCGTGTAATGGCGATAGTAAGGCTCATGAAATGTTTCCACAAAGCCTTCCATGGCAGGCACCATGTCGGGCGCATCAGCAACTTGAATAGAATCACAAATGACAAACGTACCACCTGGCTTCAACACTCGGAAGCACTGCTCGATGACCTGCTGCCGCGCTGTTGGGGGTAATTCATGAAATAGAAAGACGCTGGTAACACCATGAAAGTAATTGTCTACAAATGGGAGGGCCTCGGCATTCGCTTGCACAAGCTGCGGCAGTTCATTTGGTAGCTGCGACAGCGACTGGTTTGCCTTACGTAAATAGGCATCTGACAAATCCACACCATAAAGTGATGCCTTAGGCAACATCCCCCGCAGTTGCTTCAGTGTGCGTCCGGTGCCACACGCAACATCTAGCACCCGTATCTGACGTGGTTCTACAACGTCAAAAGCCGCTAAACCTTGTTTTAGCGGAGCCAGTATCCGCCGCCGCATGGCATCTGCTGCACCGTTAAACAAGATGTCAACCTGCAAATCATAGAGGTTTGCTGAGGTGTCGCTGAGGTAGCCGTCCGTCTGATGGTGAAAGTTCTGCAAGTAGTAACTGGGGTAACCACTCGTCTCCACTTGAGGCGAAAAATCTTGATGGCGCTTTTGATTAACGCGTTCCCAAATCAAGGGCAAGTCAAACCAAACCTGCGGGTAATAACGAAAAAAGTCGTTCCACTCATTGTCAAAGAGTAAGTGCGCTGGATAAACGCCTCGTTCGGCATCGTGCCAATCAGTTTCAATAAGCTGATGAAGCTGCTGCTGAATCCGAAGCAACAGTTCGACGGGCAAGGGTTTTGCTGTGCGCTGTGACGGTGCAACGAAGAGATTAGTCAACTGGGTGCTGACCGCTTTATGTGCCAGACCGAAATAGCTTTTGCCTTCCTGGAAAGCCTGGTACGCCAGCTTTATCAAAGTGTCGGGCATTGGGTGTAGGAACTACGATCGACTGTAACCGATTGTAACGAATCCCTTCAGTAAATGCCGCAGATGGGTGAACAAATATGCCTTTTGGCAGCAAGACGATCGCTAAGTGTACATCCAGCTGACGCATCCAGACAACACGTACGAGACCTGGATAAGAAAGAGCGGCGATCGCTCCATAAACCTCAAACGTTACCTGTAGGCAAGAGAGGTAGAGGAGCGATCGCCGCGCTAATGGTAGATGTATCGTTGCTGATCGATGTGCTCTTTGAACGTTCTACTTAGCAATCGTAGTACAGCGCAAACTCATAGGGATGCGGACGAATGCTCACTGGAATCACTTCGCGATCGAGCTTATAGCTAATCCAGTTTTCGATGAAGTCTTCAGTGAAAACACCACCAGCCGTTAAGAACTCATGATCCGTTTCCAGGTTCTTCAGCGCATCCATCAAGGAGCCAGGCGTTGAAGGCACTTTCGCCAACTCTTCAGGGGTGAGTTCATAGATGTCCACATCCAATGAGTCGCCGGGATCAATCTCGTTCTTGATGCCGTCAATGCCCGCGCAGAGCATCGCCGCAAACGCCAGATAGGGGTTGCACGATGCATCGGGGCAACGGAACTCCAGCCGTTTTGCTTTGGGGCTATCACCCGACAGTGGAATCCGAATTGAGGCAGAGCGATTGCCCTGAGAGTATGCCAGGTTCACAGGTGCTTCAAAACCGGGCACGAGGCGCTTGTAGGAGTTGGTCGTTGGGTTTGTAAAAGCCAGCAACGAGGGCGCGTGCTTCAGCAGACCGCCGATGTAGTGCATGGCTGTCTTGCTCAGTTGAGCATACTCTTCGCCAAAGAAGGTAGGTTGTCCATTTTTCCAGATGGACTGGTGACAGTGCATCCCGGTGCCGTTATCGCCAAAAATAGGCTTGGGCATGAAGGTAGCAGTCTTGCCATGCTTCTTCGCAACGTTTTTGATGCAGTACTTATAGGTCAACAAATAGTCAGCAGCTTTCACCAAAGACGCAAACCGGAAGCCCAATTCGCACTGTCCGCCTGTAGCAACTTCGTGGTGGTGCTTCTCGATCGGCACACCGCAATGCTTCATTGCCAGCAGCATTTCAGTACGGATGTCTTGCAGCGTGTCGGTCGGTGCAACAGGGAAATAGCCTTCTTTATTACGAGGCTTGTAACCCAGGTTGCCGCCCTTGCCAGTGGTGGGATTAAATTCTTCACGACCGGAGTTCCACACGCCTTCGTCGCTATCTACATAGTAGTAACCAGCATTTTGGGTTTGGTCATAGCGCACGTCGTCAAACAAGAAAAACTCGGCTTCAGGACCAAAAAAGGCAGTGTCACCGATGCCGCTTGCTTGTAAGTAATCGATCGCTTTTTGGGCGATCGATCGAGGGTCACGGCTGTAGGGCTGCCCCGTGCGCGGCTCGATAATGCTACAAATCATGCTCAGAGTCGGTTCTGCCATGAAGGGGTCGATCCAGGCAGTATCTGGATCAGGCACCATTGCCATGTCTGAGTCATTAATGGCTTTCCAACCCCGGATGCTAGAGCCATCAAAGGCAACACCCTCGCTAAAGCTGCTTTCATCGATCATGTCGTGGAACAGGGTCAAATGTTGCCACGTTCCTGGCGTGTCAATGAATTTCAGATCAATCATCTGAATATTGTCACGTTTAATCCATTCCAGGATTTCCTGCGGGGATGCCATGTATTACTCCTTGTTGCGGTACTGTCTCTAAAGTTGGAGGAAAGAAGAACGGTAGAAATAATTTGAGCGCGGCAGTGAAAGCGGTGCATCCTAAGGTTTGGCGCTGAAACGTCTAATCTGTCGATCGACTGATCCACAAATCCAAATGCTCAGACACAGAACAATGAGCTTGAACCGAGACAGAAGCCTACAGTCTTAGTCAGCTTTCAACCAAAGCCACAAACTTCCCCTGCTTTTCTAAAGCCAATGAAAGAATTGTCAGGAAGAGGCTGCCTTAGCAAACCCTCTCCAGGCTTAGAGCTTACTTGTATCTGAATCATCCTAGAGATTGGCTTGAGTCACTTTTGTATCAATTGCTACAAAGTATTGCTCTACCAGTCGAGACTTAAGTTTAGGTTAAGGGCAGGGTGTTTAAGCGAGCGTGTAGAGTGACTGCTCTAACGTAGTTTTAAGAACCTGTAACACTTGATGTTTACAATTGCAACATGGCACGATTCTGTTTCATGCAATGGTAAACTTGACCGTACGCTCGGACTCAAAGAACCGTCAGTTCTACGATTTGAGCCGTATGTGACTAGAGATTATACGCCTAGAAAATGAGCGTGAATTGATCAATCACTGTTGTTGTCCACAGGGCATGGCTTACTTTGAATCTGTTGATCGCGATGCGCCTTTGGGCTTGCCACGGAGCAAGATTTTTGTCGTCGAACGAGTCAACCATAACTAAGAACATATTAAGGATCGTTGGGAGAAGAGTTTCATGCGTGATGCAGTGACGAGTTTGATTAGAAATTACGACATTACAGGTCGTTACCTCGATCGCAATGCCATTGATAGCCTCAAAGCGTATTTTGATACGGGTATTGCAAGGGTGCAGGCATCGGCAGTCATCAATGCGAATGCAGCGGCAATTGTCAAACAGGCAGGTTTGCAGTTGTTTGACGAACTGCCAGAGTTGATTCGTCCTGGTGGCAATGCTTACACAACTCGTCGTTATGCCGCTTGCCTGCGCGATTTAGACTACTACCTGCGCTACGCTACCTACGCCCTTGTCGCTGGTGACAC
>DATNQS010000175.1:0-3200 GCA_036703925.1 Candidatus Sericytochromatia bacterium | reverse complement strand
TAATCAGCCACCCAGCCAACAAGCCAACCTGCAAAACGAGGCGATCAAGCTCCGTCAAACAGTCCTTGCTGATGATCCAGTCAGCTTTCAGCCAGAAGAGCTCGCCAAAAACTGGCTGTGGTCTGAGACAGCTATTAAAGACTGGCGATCGACCCTAGCCCTTAAGTAAGTCAAGAAGCTAAGGCATTCGCCGCACCAACTCGCTCCGTCTCAGGCTGCAAGGCATATGACCTGGTTTGCTTTCCGATCAGGCTGGCAGAGGGAGATGCTTAACATACCGATGTGAGCAAGGGCACAACGATGTAAAGTAGTACAAATGCTCTTTGTCGCTCTATGCCATCGTTACTCTCGCACTCTCAGCAGCGGGTTTTCACCTGGATTGAAGACTTTACCGCTCAACATGGTATGTCGCCGACCTATCGTGAAATTCAGAAAGGGTTAGGCTATCGATCGTTGGCATCCGTGCAGCTGCATATCGAGACGTTAACGGCAAAGCGGCTCATTAGCCATGCCCCTCGAAAATCTCGCTCCCTCAAAATTCTGCGACCCAGTGATGGTATTCCATTAGTAGGCACGATCGCGGCTCATAGCCTGGTCGAAAACTTTGCAGATCAGGACGTGCAGCATCTAGAGTTGTCCTGCCTGCCAAAGCTGGCACATCTTTCCCAGCATGAGCGTTCCCAGCATTTTGCGCTACTAGTACAGGGCGACAGCATGATCGGTGCCTTGATTGATCATGGCGATCTAGTTGTTATGCGGCGCGAGTCCAATCCCCGTGCGATTCGCAATGGCACGATCGTTGCAGCGCGACAAAATGGCGCGACGACGCTGAAATACCTCTATCGCCGAGGGCAGCAAATTACGCTTCAGCCTGCCAATCCCAATTACAAGCCAACTGTGATTGACACAAGTACTGAAGAGGTGGACATCCAGGGTGTTTATGTGGGTTTGCTGAGGGGTTTGGTCTAGCGATCGCGTCTTTGAGGCAGCGGCAAGTAGCGTGGCTTTTGACCCTATAGCTTCGATAAACTGAAGGCTGACCGCTGAAGCTAAAAGCTATTAACAATGCTGCAATTTCATCCACCTGGAATCGGTCAACGAGTGGTCGAGACTTCGCTAGGGGCAATGGTCTACTACACACCTGTAGGTCAGCCGTGGTCAATCCCATCACTAGAAGCACCGCCGCTGCTGTTTTTGCATAGCTTTGGTGGTGGCGCATCCGCGTATGAATGGTCGAAGGTGTACCCTACCTTTTTGGACTCACATCGCGTATTAGCACCCGATTTACTGGGGTGGGGTCAGTCAGATCACCCTGTAAGGGATTATCAGGTAGCAGATTATCTCACGACGCTGACAGAGTTTATCCAGAAAACCTGTACCGCTCCAGTGACGATCGTTGCGTCTTCGCTCACAGGCGCGATCGCCATTCGTCTTGCCATTCTGCAACCGACCTTAGTGAAAGCCTTGTTTCTCATCTCGCCATCAGGCTTTGCCGATTTTGGGCAGGATGCTGGACGACGGCTACCGTTGCAGATGATCAACACACCGTTGCTCGATCAACTCATCTACACATTGGGCGCAACAACCGATATTTCTGTGCGCAATTTCTTGGAGCGGTTTTTGTTTGCCCAGCCCGATCGTGTCTCTCAAGAAATGGTTCAAGCCTATCTAGAATCTGCCCGACAGCCTAACGCTCAATACGCAGCACTAGCTTTTTTGCGGGGCGACCTCTACTTCGACCTTGCCCGCTACTTGCCCCAGCTTCAGATACCAACCGTTATTTTATGGGGCAAACAGACGCAGTTTACCAGCGTTAATCTGGGTCAACGGTTAGCTAGCCTAAATCCATCCAGTATCAAGGCTTTTGTGCCGATCGCGGATGCAGGGGTGTTGGCACATCTAGAGCAGCCTGCGATCGTTGTTGGTCTATTGCGTCAGCTTTTGCAAGAATTTGAGTGTGCCGATTGAAGAGAGGGACGAAAGAGCTTAGGGGCAAAGAGTGGAAGAGTAATGGAGTATAGTTTCTTCACTTGAAAATGACTGTACTTACTCCTTACACCCCTCCCTTCGTCTTCTCAAGCAGCTTGTGGCAAGTGCTGTGCGATCGCCTCGTTACATACCTCGACTGATGCGCCTTGTGTCATCGCTGTCATCAGTGCTTCATAAGCAGAAATCTGAGCTTCTAGCAGAGTTTTAGCGCGGAGGAGCGACCAGCGTTCCTTCTGCTCTCGTTCAGCAGGCGGCAAGCCCAACTGCGCGAGTAAGCCTCTCAGCTTTTGGCGATCGTCTGCACCACCTTCAACGTTGCCGTAAATTAATTTTTCAGCCGCGATGCCTGCCATCCAGATAGTGCAGTAGCGATCAAGTAGCTGCCCGGATAGCTGCCCTTTGTGCATGGCCGCTTCTAGTTCAGCGGAGTCAAACCGCACACCGCCTTGACCGGGATAACCTTGCTTGAGAGCATCCCAGGCATTCAACGTGTAGCCAGTGGTAGGGATGCCTAGCTGATGGGCAACCAGGAAATGCCCTGCTTCATGACGAATCACACGATCGCGATGTCCTGCCGAAAAGCCAGCCAGCCAGTCTAGCAATAGCGTCGAGCCTTGCCCTCGCCAGCTTAAGGTATCGAGCGTTGCCAGCCCTAACACCCCAGCAGTGGCGATCGTCGGTACCAACGGCGATATATTGACTAAAGGTCCTAGCAAGCTCGTCATCGTGATGGTAAAGATGCCGATCGCTATTAAGTTGAGCGAAAGTTGATTCATTAAAGCAAGTTGTTAATATTTATGACTGCTTTCTAGCCTAGCAACGAATTGGGAATGGCGATCGCTCACTGCGTCTAGGAAGCAAAAAAATGCTTATAGGCTGTCAGCAAAGCTTAAGCGTAGTCAGCATCCACGGGTAACCAACAGCAACTTGCTGTTAGCCGCTTGGGTAAGGGATAGTAAAGTAGCGGCGCGTCTTCATCTTGCGTCCCGATTGTGCCACAAAAACGCTACGAACCGTATGCTACAAATTTCTCAGACAGTGTTCATTCCAGCACACGAGATCGAACTGAGTGCCATTCGCGCTCAAGGTGCAGGCGGCCAGAACGTAAATAAAGTGGCAACCGCCATTCATTTGCGCTTTGATGTTGGGGCTTCTTCACTACCCGATCGCTACAAAGAGCGGCTGTTGCAGTTGACCGATCAGCGGCTGAC
>DATNQS010000174.1:0-5612 GCA_036703925.1 Candidatus Sericytochromatia bacterium | reverse complement strand
CGCAGTGATGGAAGAACTGTCGCCTCGCTTGTTTTCCTTCAACTCGCCCTATGGAGCTTGTCCTGCCTGCCACGGCTTGGGTAGCCATCGCAAATTTTCGGCAGAGTTGGTTGTGCCGAACCCAGATTTGCCTGTGTATGCAGCGATCGCACCCTGGTCAGATAAAGACAACACCTACTATCTGTCGCTGCTCTGTAGCGTAGCGGCAGCCTTTGGCTTCGACATTCAAACGCCCTGGAGCCAACTCACCGACGAACAGCGTTACGTCTTGTTGCACGGCTCGAAGGAGGCAATTTGGATCGAGGTCGATTCTCGCTACCGCCAAAACAAGGGCTATCAGCGTCGTTACGAAGGTGCTCTGCCGCTACTAGAGAAGCAATACCAGGAAGCCAACTCCGATGCTTACAAGCAAAAATTGGAGCAATATCTGGTTGACCAACCTTGTGCAGACTGTCAAGGCAAACGGCTAAAACCAGAAGCGCTGTCGGTGCGGTTGGGACAATTTCAAATTGCTGACTTAACGAGCGTCTCCATTCGCGATTGCCTGGATCAGGTAAACAGCATTGAGTTGAGCGCACGGCAGGCACAAATTGCTGATCTGGTCTTGCGCGAAATTAAAGCCCGTTTGCAGTTTTTGCTGGACGTGGGGCTGGAGTATCTCTCGCTCAATCGTACGGCGATGACGCTTTCAGGTGGCGAGGCACAGCGCATTCGGCTGGCAACGCAGATTGGCTCTGGGTTGACAGGCGTACTCTATGTGCTAGATGAACCGAGCATTGGGCTGCACCAGCGAGATAACGCCCGCCTGCTCAAAACGCTGACCCGCCTGCGTAATCTGGGCAATACGCTGATCGTTGTGGAGCATGACGAGGAAACGATTCGGGCAGCCGACCACATTGTCGATATTGGTCCCGGTGCCGGTGTTCATGGTGGACGCATTGTTTCTCAAGGCAGTCTGGAAACGATGCTGAATACACCGGATTCATTGACAGGAGCGTATTTGTCAGGGCGAGAGGTGATTGCTACCCCTGCCGAGCGGCGATCGGGCAATGGTCGTGCCCTTAAAATCCGCCATGCTTATCGCAACAATTTGAAGCATGTTGATGTTGATATTCCCCTTGGCGCTCTGGTTTCGGTTACAGGTGTCTCTGGTTCTGGCAAATCAACGCTGATCAATGAATTGCTCTATCCCGCTTTGCAAAATCACTTTGGCAGCAAAATTCCGCAACCGAAGGAGATGGAGCCGATCGGTGGTTTAAGCGCACTTGATAAGGCGATCGTGATTGACCAGTCGCCGATCGGTCGCACTCCGCGCTCCAATGCTGCTACCTATACAGGAACCTTCGATATCATCCGTGATGTCTTTGCCGAAACGATTGAAGCGAAAGCTAGAGGCTATAAGCCTGGTCAGTTTTCCTTTAATGTCAAGGGCGGACGTTGCGAAGCCTGCGGCGGTCAGGGTGTAAATGTCATTGAAATGAACTTCTTGCCCGATGTGTACGTGCAGTGTGAGGTGTGCAAGGGTGCCCGCTACAATCGTGAGACGCTGCAAGTGAAGTTTAAAGGGAAGTCGATCGCGGATGTCCTGGGTATGACCGTCGATGAAGCGCTGGAGTTTTGCAAAAACATTCCTCAGGCAGCGGCGCGGTTACAAACCCTGGCAGATGTTGGTTTAGGTTACGTCCGGCTAGGTCAAACTGCACCGACACTTTCTGGTGGCGAGGCGCAGCGAGTTAAACTAGCAACCGAACTTTCGCGCCGTGCCACGGGCAAAACGCTGTATCTCATTGATGAGCCAACGACCGGGCTTTCGTTTTATGATGTCCACAAGCTGCTAGATGTGCTGCAACGACTGGTCGATAAAGGCAATACCGTCCTTGTCATTGAGCATAACCTAGACGTAATTCGCTGCTCTGACTGGATTGTTGATCTGGGACCCGAAGGCGGCGATCGAGGGGGCGAAATCATTGCAGTCGGCACTCCCGAAGAGGTTGCCGAACACCCGCACTCCTATACAGGGCACTACCTGAAGCAGGTACTACAGCAATACCCACCTGTACCTGTAACCGCTTAAAGACGTTTGCCAAAGCTGACATCAGGCATGACGATTTGCCTCTTCCTGTAACCAAGCGTCAACTGGTTGTCCGTCCTTGCGGCGGAGTTCGATTTCGACGACTGTAACCTGTCCTGATCCCGGTGGAGCAGGTTTTTGGTGAAACAAAATGTCATAAGCGGCAGGGTCTTCGTTACGCTCCTTGAGCCAGTCCTGCACTTTGAGAGTGGCAAAAAAGGCTTGCCCCTGCCCAAACATGCGCGTAATTTCCATCTGGAGCGTAAAAGGATTAATCCGGGGCATTGTTTATCCTCATCACATACCGCGCTCATTGTAACTCACTGTCCAAAGGCATCTTAGGCGCTGTACGAGTTAGATGGTTTGGAAAACAAGCCTAACAAAGGACCGAGAATGGCACCAAAGACAAACCCGCCTGCATGTGCCCAATAAGCTACACCACCGCTCTCCATGCCGATATTCATAGGCGCTTCCAGGCTAGCCAAGCCATAGAGGGCTTGCTGTAGAAACCAGAAGCCTAGAAAGGCAAAAGCCGGGACACGAAACGTCCAGAAGAAAAAGCCAAGAGGGATCAAGGTCAAAACTTCTGCTTTTGGAAAGCGTAGGATGTAGGCTCCCATAACACCCGCGATCGCGCCGCTAGCACCTAACGATGGTATGGATGAACCAGACGAGACGAACCACTGAGTCAGTGCTGCCAGTGCCCCACATGCTAAATAAAAGATTAAATACTTGACGTGCCCTAACCGATCTTCAACATTATTGCCAAAAATCCAGAGAAACAACATATTGCCAGCAACATGCAAAAAGCCACCATGCAGAAATTGGGACGTAAACAAGGTGATCCATTCTGGGAACGGCTGGGCTGACAGTTGACCTGAAAAACTGGCGGTTAGCTCTCTAGGAACCACTGCCCATACACGAAAAAACTGCTCAAGCTGTGGGGGTGACAGACTGAGTTCATACAAAAACACCAAAATGTTGGCAGCAATTAACGTATAGGTTACAAACGGAGTAATACTCGTTGGATTGTTGTCGCGCAGAGGAACCACTGATTTTTCCTTGTAGTTAGGGTAGGGCAGGAGATAGCGTACTTTGGTCAACGAGCGATCGCTCTAAGAGCCTGTCTTAAAAGTGCGTTTGATCTGTCTGAATAAAGCAAAGCAAAACTAGATCGCTATCGTTTCAGCGCTCAATGAAGCGTTCGATAGCATTTTGCAGCTCTATTCAGCGTGCACCACATCAATACGTTGTAAAAAATACGTTTGTGAAAATGCTTCAGTGAACAGCATGACATCTTGGAGCTTCTCAGACATCCTCTCAGGATAGATTGCCAAGTGATAAAACATTTATTGCCTTACTAAGACACAGTGCCCCTACCAGCCGCTATACAGAAGCGGAAAGAGCTTAATCACTACTCTTTTCCGGTAGGAGAGGCTTGGAACTGAAGCAGTTGTGTCAGTACGAAGGATATCAAGTATAAAAAAGCTCCCTTGAGGTTATCAAGAGAGCTTAAAGCCTATGTAGCATTCGTCGAGCGAGCAATTGGTGATGCTCTGATAGGGCAACTGTACAAGTATCAGTGAGCTTCTTAGAACGACGTACGACCTCAAGTTTGATCATCGCCCAACGCCAACTCTTAACGCGCAGCAGTAGCAGGTAACTACCATCCCTGTTGCGCTTGCTCTAAGACATAAGTAGCTACCTCTTCAATCTGCTCCGCACTTAAACGCCCACCAAAGGCAGGCATGGCGTTTTTGCCTTTCGCAACCTGATGCTTAATTGCGTCTAGAGATGCCATCTCGTACTTTTCCAGCGCCTCTTTTTTTAAAGTCTTGTTAGCAAGAATGACATTATTACCGCCCATGTGGCAGGCAGCGCAATTAGCGTTAAAAAGTTTTTCACCATTTACAAGGTTTGCTGCCTGTACCGGAGAGCCTGCCATGCTAAAAATAAAAACGATCGCCGCTAGTAGCACGATCAGCGACAGTCTCTTCAAACCGTTTCTCCTCTATCTGGATTTTAATATCCCACTTGTTTAGCTGGGCATTGAGTAACAGGTTCACGTAGACAAAGCGGTCCTAAGCAGTATCTTGCTTGGTGTGCGATCGCACTACAAAAAAGCTGGAACTACCTGCCGCATTCTAGGTAGATAGTTCCTGTTGCTTTGCGAGATTAGCCTTCAACCGTCAGTTTGCCGATCATGCCAGCACCCCGATGCGGAGCGCAGAAGTAAGAGTATTCACCAGCCGCAAGATCTTTGGGGATAGTCAACTCATAACCTTTACCAGGAGCCATTTCAAGCTGAGGATGGGAAAGAGATTTTGCCAGATCCTTGTCTTTGCCAGGAATCGCCTTGTCGTCGAAGATGACGTTGTGGGGAGGCACTTTGTTAACAACCCAGTTCACAGTATCACCAGGTTTGACAGTCAGGTTAGCAGGTTGGAAAACTAGCAGACCGTTATCAGCGCCCATTTTAACCGTGTAGGCTTCGGCAGACGCGGGAGCCACTGACATAAAAAAGCTACCAACAACAAGTAGGGTAGCCAGCACAGTGAGGCAGAGGCTTTTCGTAACAAAACGGATTGATTTCATAGCTCTCTCAGTGATTTAAGCGCACTTACATCTATGGATCTTAAACCATATCTACGACAGCGCGTCGAAGAATCTGAACAGTGATGGACAGCAAGCGATGAGACTTTGTTTCTTTACAATCCTTTGCGTCGCTGGACATCCTTAAACTAAGGACGTTGAAGGGTGTAGCAACTACTCATCCTGAAAAATTGCGCCGCCCCATCCGGGTGCTGTTTGAGCCGCTCTCAGCACAAAACCTGCCAGGCTTTCTACCTGGGCTTGCGACAACCAGCTTTCAGGTACTTGGCGACATAAAAATGCTTCTTCCGTGCCGTCGTAGGTCATTGGCTGCCGGAAGTAGGCAACTAGGCTGCTAACGTTATCGCGTCGTGGTGTCGCGCCCTGTAACGTTGTCAGCGATAGCGACACAGTGGGATCAGGTAGCGTTGCCCCGCCCACATGACAGTTAAGACAATTGCGCTCAAAGAGTTGCTTGCCAGCCGAGAGCTCTTCTGCTGCAAAGAAGCGGGTGTTGCCTTGTTCATCCAGTGCCAGTGGTATTGGCTCGGTGACACGCAGGTAACGTGTTACATAGGCATCGCCAGCAGCATAGGCAGGTAATACGCGGATGAAGAGTGAACCGATAGCGATAACTAGAACCAGTAGCCGAACCCAGAGAGAGCGTTGCATCTGTAAAATCTCGCTTAAATAAAAAAGACTTTAGGCATTCAAACTCTAGACGCTCGATCGGTCTATCAGTCTGATGTCTAAAGTCTTACTGTAAAAGCATGTAAGGCAATGATGCCTCATCGCTTAATAGTAAATTTTGCCGCCGCCCCACTTGTCGCCAACTACTTTAGGCTGAAGCAAAATGTGACCCGCGATCGCAACCAGGTCGTCTTCCGTCAGGTTACGCATTTCGGGGAAGTTGTCTTTACTCTTAAGGCTAGGATGCACTTCGGCGATC
>DATNQS010000173.1:0-2293 GCA_036703925.1 Candidatus Sericytochromatia bacterium | reverse complement strand
GCTAGATGGAGCCAACGCCTGGCAGCAGTTTTGGTACATTACCTTGCCGGGGCTGCGACCCACGCTAATCTTTGCCGCAGTGACGACAGCCATCTTCACCCTGCGAAGCTTTGAGCCAGTCTACGTCATCACGGGTGGCGGCCCGCTCAACGCCACAAACCTGCTGGTGTACTACATCTACGAGCAAGCATTCGCTCAATTTGACTTCGGTTATGCCGCCGCTGCCGCCACACTGCTGCTTGGAGCAACGTTGATACTGGTGTCTGTACAGCTAAGGGCATCGCGCGAGACAGACTAAGAGTTGGGCACTGTGAAAGACACTTTTTGGCATCGAGGGATTGTCTCCGTCTTGAGGCAACCCCCTACCCTTCTTAGCACTACTAAAGCAACTTAAACAGCTGGAGAAACAGCTGCCCGCTGGTCGATCGCGGCGAAGTCTACTCGCTCTGCATGCCCCCAAAACGCTTCCAGGTTATAAAATTCTCGCTCTTGCGGCATCAAAATATGGACAATGACATCGCCGTAATCTTGCAGCGTCCAGCTTCCTTCTGACTGCCCCTCTGTACGAGTGGGAAGGCGGTGCAATTCCTCTTCAACCTTGTCCTTGATGGAACCCGCGATCGCCCGTACTTGCGCCTTCGAGAAGCCTGTCACGATGACAAAATAATCTGCCAGCGTGGAAATATGAGCCACTCGTAGAAGCGTGATATCGGCACCTTTGCGATCGTCAGCAGCGCTAGCGGCCGCGATCGCGAGTTGCAGGCTTGTATCTTGAGCGATCGTTGCAGCGTCAAAACCAACGGTTGTTAAAGCAGTATCTAAGGAAGATTCTTGAGCGTAATTAGGCATTTAGTCTCCAGTTCCGTAAAGTGGTTTTAAGTGTAAAGTGGTGCGTGAGAATGAGCCTTCTACCAGTCACAGCCCAGAAGAATTAAGGTGTGCGCGAGATTAGCAACTTTTTGTCAGACGGCTTTTTATCAGTCAGTGCCAACGCCCAGTTGCGGGTTAACACCATACGAGGATGAATTTGTTGAGAACGAGCTAGCAAGTGATGCAGGGACTCATCGCAGGTTTGCCAAACGGCGTGATGGAGATCTTGCTGGCTAAGTCGTCGCAAGGCTTCTAGCTCCGGCGTATCGCCCCGCCCTGGCTCCAGACTATCGGCTAGAAAAACGATACAGCTTAACGCACTCATGCCGGGGCAACCCAACGTATGATGGCGAATTGCATCCAGCACCGCGTCATCGCAAATGCCAAACTCATCTCTAGCGACGATCGCCCCAACCGCGGCATGAAGCAAATGTGGATTGGCTAGCTCCACGGGATCGATTGTTAGACCCTCCGCTTGCGCCATCTGGAGCAGGCACTGCGGCTTAAAGAACTTTGCCAAATCGTGCGTTAATCCTGCCAGAGCCGCCTGAGCAACATCAACCTGATGCCGTTTGGCTAAGTCGGCAGACATCTGCTCAACCCGCAAAATGTGCTGTAGACGACTGTTCGGCACATTCTTTCGCAACCAGGTGAGAATGCGCTCGCGTAAGACCGATCGTTCTGAAACCTCTTGATCTGAACCCGCAACTAGACAATCTGAGGCAGTGACACGTGCAGCACTGTGATGAAGCAGTGGGCGTGCTGACGCTGGGCGCTCAGGTAATAGAGAAGGGCGATGAACACTAGGAGGAGCAACCAATGATGTGTCATCTGAAGTCAGTTTGGCAGGCTGCTTAACAGGCTTCAGATGCTTTGCACCTGCTGCTATAGGGGAATCCAGGTTGCGATCGGATTCACGCATGCGGCTGAGAAGCTCCTAGCTTGCACCGAGAGGATTCATACCAAGAGAGAAAGTGGCTGCGAACGATCGTGATCGAGGTCAAAACGGTTTAGATAGAGAAGAAGTTTAGCTTATTTTATTCTAGCTCAACCCCTCCGGTTGACCTCACACCTAACATAGAACGCAACTTTCTTTCAATCTCTACCCTTCAAGTTGTGCTTAACGCCCAGACCAACGCTAAAAGTTCTTATCCTGCATAAGCGGTGGGCAGTGGTTTGAGCAATCGACAATTACGCAGTTAGTCTGAGATATGCTGTAGCTTGTTTCCTAAAGGCAAGCTGAACGCTGAATACTGCAAACTCAAGCAGCTAAGTCATTTGGTGATTGAAATAATCCGAGGTCGTGAGCCCTGATCGGCTGGAGCGACGCGTATAGTTTTTCAGCATATAGTTCAGATCATCTGGAAAGAGGGAGGCGGCAAGTGCATCATGAGGCGTAATGACACCACCTTCATAAAGGTCG
>DATNQS010000172.1:0-2262 GCA_036703925.1 Candidatus Sericytochromatia bacterium | reverse complement strand
CGCCATGCCCTTTCTCCACGTCTGCGTCATGTCTCTGCTTGACCTCCCGATCGTCGCTCAGTTTGCCTCCCCAGGACCCATGCTGCTCGAATGGGGACCTTTTTCCGTACGCTGGTATGGTTTTTTGATTGCCTCGGCGGTGCTGATTGGCGTGACGCTGGCTCAATACTTAGCCCATCGTCGTGGTGTTAACCCAGAGTTATTAAGCGATCTGGCATTATGGCTGGTGATCGCGGCAATTCCCAGCGCACGGCTGTACTACGTTGCGTTTCAATGGCAAGAGTACGCCCAGCATCCTGGGCAGATTCTTGCTATATGGAAAGGGGGGATCGCTATCCACGGTGCCATTTTAGGTGGGTTAATAGCCAGCCTGCTGTTTGCGCGCCTCCGTCGGATTGCGTTCTGGCAACTGGCAGATTTAGTCGCGCCTTCGCTAATTTTGGGACAGGCGATCGGACGGTGGGGAAATTTCTTTAACTCAGAGGCGTTTGGTCGTCCAACAGACTTACCCTGGAAGCTCTACATTCCGTTAGAACGCCGCCCAACTGGCTATGAGAGCTTTGAGTACTTCCATCCGACCTTTCTTTATGAATCAGCCTGGAATGTAATGGTCTTTGGCCTTCTGATCGCCCTCTTCTTTTGGGGCTTGAAAGCAAAAGCTAGACTAAAGGTTGGCACACTGTTTTTGGTCTACTTAGTAACTTATAGCTGCGGTCGCTTGTGGATTGAGGGGCTTCGCACTGATAGTCTGATGCTAGGACCGTTACGCATCGCGCAGGTTGTTAGTCTTACTCAAATTGCGATCGGCATCTTTGGCTTAATTTGGCTCTACATACTGCATCGCCCCTTACCAGACGTCGTAGCGACACCACGAGAGAACGATCATTCAGAGCCCTCGCAGCAGTCCAACAAGACGCTGTAGGCGCTAAAACGAGGTACGACATGGCTGAAATGCCAAAAAAAACACCCCAGAGCTAGGCTCTAGGGCGAAATCAGGGTGCATCTACCACTCCATACTTCGTTCATACTGCGATCCGTCCGGAGAAAACGAAACACGCTGCTGTTTTTTAAGCGCTAGCAGTCTAGCGTTTTGGTCAGCAGTTAGTAGTCAGTCAAAGAACTCAAAGCTTTCCAGGATAAAGCCTTTCCTGCAGAACACTACACAAGCTGTATGAAAGACGTGGAGCCTACTAACGGATTCAATTACTCAACCCCCTCCCCTGTGACTAACCCATCCATTCAGGACTGTTCACTCTCCCTTCCACCAGCTGTTTACATCGTGGGTGCTGGACCCGGCGACCCAGAATTACTTACTGTCAAAGCACAACGCCTTTTAGCCCAGGCAAATACGATTTTGTTTGCTGATTCGCTGGTGCCCGAACAAATTCTGCAAGTGGCTCGCCCTGACGCAGAACTCATTCGTACTGCCCACCAAACGCTGGAGGAAATACTGCCGCTAATGGTGTCGCGAGTGCAGGCAGGGCAGTCTGTGGTGCGCTTACATTCAGGCGATCCTAGCCTTTATGGAGCGATTCAGGAGCAAATGCAAGCGCTGTTAGAGGCAGGCGTACCGTTTGAAGTCGTACCAGGGATCAGTGCTTTTCAGGCAGCAGCAGCAAAGCTACGAGTTGAGCTAACGGTGCCAGGGTTAGTGCAGACGATTATTCTGACTCGCATTAGCGGTCGTACTGAAGTGCCCCCAACTGAAGAATTGACGGCTTTGGCAGCCCATCAAGCCAGCCTGTGCCTTTACTTAAGTGCGAAACATATAGAGACGGCAACAGCAAAGCTAAGGCAGCATTATCCTGCTGAAACGCCAGTCGCCATCTGTTTTCGCTTAGGCTGGCAGGATGAAAAAATTTGGCTGGTGCCATTATCAGAGATGGCAGTAACGACTCAGCGAGAGGGCTTGAGGCGAACAACCCTGTATGTGATTAGCCCAGCACTTGCCGCCGCAACCGTACCTGACACAGTGACGTGTGATTGGCATAGCAGCGATCGCCCATCAACTCGATCGAACCTCTACAATCCCGCTCACGCCCATCTCTTCCGCCCTGCAAAACAGTGAAAGCTTCTCTTGGTCTAAGTGAAAAATTCCAGCATTAAGCAGGTGGTTCGTTAGCGTTTTTGGCGGTTCGTTTGGCGATCGCCCAGTTTTCCGGATTCGCTCCTGTTGGCTGTGTTGTAAATCCTATGAAGCACTCATAGGTATCAGACCCGTTAGCCACGCTGACGGGTTTTTCATTGCCAACCTATTTGTTA
>DATNQS010000171.1:0-4249 GCA_036703925.1 Candidatus Sericytochromatia bacterium | reverse complement strand
CCTGAAACAGCCAGCAGTAACAGCACCCCAGAAACGGCAGCCAGCCCAGCCTGGACGAGTAAGCTAGCCCAGCCAGCCAGCTGTAAAACAGTGGCAATCTGCTCAAATTTGGCAGTTGAAGATGTTCTTTCACTACTGGTTTGCATAGTGTCCTCAGGCAATTTGGTTGCAGTCGTTTGATGAGCGAACGACTGCATTACTTTGTTATCAGTGTACAAATGAGGCTAATTAAATTCGTGTCTCCTCTGAAAGAGATGACGTATAAAAAGCGGGTACTCTAACAAGGTTCTTGCTCTCGCCTCCCTCTTTAGATCGACACGCTTGAGATCGATACACTTGAGCCTTGAGAGAAAGTCGTTCAGACTATGGCACCAAGCGGTCGATCGCACTCTTATGCCACCCTCTAGCGACCACTCTAGGGAAAGTACGATCGAAAGCGGTAAGATCGCACACAGCTTAATGGATGCTTAAGCTCTTTCTTGGCTCAGCCTTCGATAGCGATTAGTTTGTTATAGGCAGGCAGGATGGCTTTTCTTTCACTTCACCATCGGTTAACTACTTAAATGACCGTTTCTCGCACGATTTGCCTGGGCTTTGTCGCGGTCATCGCGATCGGCACTCTTTTATTAGCGCTGCCGTTTTCCATTAGTCAGAGCGTTTGGAGTTGGGATCATCTACTTGTAGCGCTGTTTACAGCGACCTCTGCCGTTTGCGTCACAGGGCACATAGTGGTAGACACGGGTACGTATTTCTCCCCCTTTGGGCAACTATTAATTTTGGCGCTAATCCAAGTAGGCGGGTTGGGCTATATGACAGCAACGACGTTTCTACTGTTGCTGGTTGGGCGCAAGTTTGGACTGCGAGACAAAATTGCTGTGCAACAGGCGCTCGATCGCAGTGAGCTGCAAGGCGCGGCGCAAGTCATCCGCTCGATCATTGCTATCACAATGCTCTTTGAGATCACTGGCATTTTTTTGCTGCTGATTGTGTTTACACCCGCTCACGGTTTGGAGCGTGCGCTATGGCTGGCAACGTTTCACAGCATTAGCGCTTGGAACAATGCTGGCTTTAGTTTGTTTGCAGACAATTTAATCGGTTATCAAGCGTCGCCGTTGTTGAATCTAGTCATTCCTGGGTTAATTATTTTTGGCGGTATTGGGTACGAGGCAATTTTTGAGATGTATACATGGCTGCGCGATCGCCTGCTTCGACGCTCTGGGCGGCTCGTTTTCTCTCTTAATTTCAAGGTTGCGGTGAGCACCACGGTGATCTTGTTAGTCGCTGGTACACTTGCCTTTTTTCTGGTCGAGGTACGCAATCCCAACACCCTCGGCTCTATGCCCTTAAGTACACAGGTGTTAGCAGCCTGGTTTCAATCGGTGGTACCCAGAACTGCCGGCTTCAACTCGATCGATATTAGTAAAATGACCACGGCAGGCTTGTTCATTACGATCGCCCTGATGCTGATTGGCGGTAGCCCCGGTGGTACCGCAGGCGGCATCAAAACCACCACGCTACGAGTGCTAACAAGCTGTACAAAAGCAATCTTGCAAGGTAAGGAAGAAGTATCCCTTTATGAGCGGCAGATTCCCTTCTCACTTATTCTCAAAGCAGTGGGTGTAGCGGTTGGCTCGCTTGTCACCGTCATTGTGATGACGACACTTGTTGCCCTGTCCGATCCAGAGATCGACTTTATTCGCATTTTGTTTGAAGTCGCCTCGGCTTTTGCCACTGTCGGTCTTTCGACGGGCATCACAGCAGGGCTTTCGACGTTTGGTAAGTTAATGATAGTGGTAACGATGTACATCGGTCGGGTCGGTGTTTTGCTCCTGATGGGCGCAATCCTCGGCGACCCTAGCCCTAGCGTGGTACGGTATCCAGAAGAAAATTTACTGGTGGGTTAACTCGTTGTGAAACCCGATCCTTTAAAAGCGATGCATCGTTGCGCTTCTTGATAGGCTAGAGAGTCTGAGTTACTACTTCTTGGTCGAGTCTCGGTGATGGATGTCAGTGACTGCGTGAACAAAGCCTGTCGATGCAAACTGAGGTAATCTTTGATCTGTTGCCGCTGGTGTAGCGTTCGACTCAGCCGCTACGGTTTGCCGATCACTTCTGCCAAAAAGTACTACGCCTGAGCATATACACAAATTTGGAGCTAACCGCTCGGAGTTCGCCTGTGAACCTGACATTCTTGAGTTTTTTTCGTAGCTTGCAACCTGATCAAAACAAGCACTATGCGGTAATTGGCTTAGGACGCTTTGGACGAGCCGTTTGTAGTACGTTGCACAATTTGGGCTATGAGGTAATGGGCGTTGATTCTGATGAAAAGCGCGTTGCCCAGGCGCTGACCGATCGCATTACGGTGCGGGCAGTACAGCTAGATTCTACCGATCCGGCTGCCCTGCAAGAGGCTGGTCTTTGCGAAATTAATACGGTGATTGTGGCGATCGGCAACTATGTCGAAGAAAGCGTGATTACCACTCTCAATCTCAAAGAAGCTGGAGTCGCTCATGTCGTTGCAAAAGCCTCCTCCCAAATTCACGAAAAGCTGCTGAAAAAGGTTGGGGCAGATCATGTCGTTTTCCCAGAACATGAGATGGGCTGTTCTTTAGCCCGTGCCCTTACTCGTCCCAGCATTTTAGAGCGCTTTGAACTTGACCCAGATAACAGTATCGTTGAGCTTCTGGTGCCTGAATCTTTTAATGGCAAAACAATCGCTGAACTCAAGCTGCGCTCTCACTATGGTTTAAACCTGCTTGCCGTGAGCCAGGACGAAAAATTTGAGATTAACCCTAATCCCAACAAAACGTTGCACAAAGGGTCGGCTATGGTCGTCATTGGCTGCAACAAAAATATTGATCGATTGCCGATTTAAGCAGCTTTGAGCGATCGTTGACTGAAGGAGATTTCTATAAACAAAATATCTGTAGAGGCAGTAACAAGGTTCGCGGCTAAAGACCAGGACTTTGGCAACGATCGCCCCTCACCAATGGTAAATTTTTCCTTAGAAATCTCCTAAGGACTAGCTGAAAAGCACGGGACTGGCGGGATTCGAACCCTCGACCTACCGCTTAGGAGGCGGTCGCTCTATCCTGCTGAGCTACAGCCCCAGATAAAAGGGATTATAGCAGGCAGAGATTAGCCACGGCGATGGTGCGGTGGGCAAGGTGAGAATGAAAAGGGGCTACAACGGTTTGAGTTGCGTTACCTTGAGCTTAAAGTTGCCGCCAGCTAATTCGCCAAAAGCGCGAACGCGAATGAAGTAGTTACCTGTTCTGGTAATGCGGGTAAAGAGCAGTGAGTTGGTGCTGCCATCGGGACCGTCATCATTCTCGGCAACGGTGGAGCCATCGTTACCAATAAGGGTTACAAGCGTGTCAAAGTTCTCAGAGGTCAGGTCGATCGACACTTGATCGCCCTCTTTCAGCGGCAGCACATAGTCCCGTGCAAACCCACCTTGCCCAGTGGGAAGATCTTTGTTCGTTAGCTTATCGGTAAGGGTCTTGCCAGAAACGATCGGCATTGGCTTGTAGAAGGACGTTTGGGCATTAGCTATAGCTGTATTCATGCTGACTGCAAGCAGCGTGAAGGGAATGAAGAGCGCAAGACGAAAGCTAGCGATCGAACAATAATTCATGAAGGCAGTGGATGAGGTGGCAGGATTGAAACCCGTCAACATTATGGCTTAGTGCTGCGGTTTACGTCTGCTGATGATCGCTGGATCGTGACGCATATCAAGCGATCGCGTACTTAGGCGTGCAAGCATCAGTGTTCAAACGGTCAAAATTCCAGTCAACGCAAGGACGAATCCAGGCAAGATGCTTTCTCCAGAAAGATTGACGGGCTTTTCCAACAACTCTACAGCTTGGTTCGATCGATAGATTTCCACCGTTTCTGTTTCTGGATCAAGCAGCCAACCCAATTGCAGCCCATTCTCCAAATACTCCCGCATCTTTGCCTGGAGATCCATCAGTTCGTCACTGGCAGACCGTAACTCAACAACAAAATCGGGACAGAGAGGCACATACTTTTTCCGTTGGTCTGATGTCAAGGCTTGCCAGCGCTCTAACCGCACCCATGCCGCATCAGGTGAACGAATCGCACCATTGGGCAACCGAAAGCCTGTTGAGGAGTCAAAGCCTTCACCCAACCCGGTTTGCTGATTCCAAAGCCACAACTGTCCGCTCAGATTTAGATTACGCCGTCCGGTCTCTCCCCCAGCTAAAGCCACAATGACCAGTTCTCCCTT
>DATNQS010000170.1:0-4353 GCA_036703925.1 Candidatus Sericytochromatia bacterium | reverse complement strand
TGCTGCTCTTTGAAACGGAAACCGCGTGGACGTTGATCAACACTGATTTAGCAACATTACTGAAAACGGCTGGGTTTCAGCTTGTGAGGCAAGCACTTCATGCGGGTGGCAGTCTGCAAGTCATTCAGGTAAAGAAGTTGTCTTAAAAACGGATTGCCACGCACGATCTATGAACACGATCGCTCTGTTAGTTTTTCCGATTCAATCAAAGCGTAGCTCTGTATAAACTCCGTTGTGATCAGTTACAGGCTTGCCATCATCATTGAGACATTTATTTTTGTCCCATCCGTTTACATCATTGACTGCTTGTGCCCATTTTTTGCTTAGACAAATGTGATCGATCATGTAACCCAGGTTTTTTTGGCAGTCACACAAACCAGCTCAGTTTCCTCTAAAGCAGCTTGCAATAGTTCCCGACCTTTTGGAGTGCCGTAGGCAAAAGGTTCATGCAACGCCTCGTTAAAATCCCCAGCGACACAAAAAGGTAAATCTTGTTGCGCTATTCTGAGCCAGTCTTTTCGGTGGTTGACGATCGAACGATAGTGTCGCTCCCATGCTTTAGCTTCGCCTTCTCTGACCCCATCATCCCGTCAGGCAATAATCGTACCATAAACAATAAATTTGCCAACTGGAGCGTCAACTTCAGCGCAAACAGGAATAGTTGAATCGAACGTTGGCAGGTCAATTAATGTTGCTGGATGCCGCGACCAAATAGTTGAGCAAGCTTCGCCCTGCGAATGATAATCAGGAATTAATGTTGATGAAATTGAAGTGTAATTATCACCAGGACTGATTGCCGTATTTGTTTCAGTTAACACCCAAATATCAGCATTGATCTCGCGTATTTTCTCAAGAATTTTGGGCGTATTCTTCCAACTGCCAGCCTTTGGTCGCTGAAGATTCCATGTCGCAATTTTGAGCGTAGTAGGCATCGTTTCCTTGCAGATGAATTCCTCGCTAGAATGCCCATGAAGGTAATGTTGCTATCTTCGCCGTTAAGAAGCAGTCGCTAGTTCAGGTTTTACTTGAGTTGTAATGGATAAAAAAGAGTTGCGAAAAGCGCTTTTGGAGGCTCGGCGGTCGATCGACCCAGACGTTTGGCAGGCGAAAAATAGCCAACTTTGCGACCAGTTGCGATCGTCCTCTCTTTTTGCCACTGCTCAGACTGTGCTTGCGTACTTCAGCATTCGTCAGGAACCCGATCTTAGCGATCTGTTCAAAGCTCAAAAAAACTGGGGCTTTCCGCGTTGCGTTGACAAAACCTTGCATTGGCATCGCTGGGAACCTCAAACGTCACTGCCCCTTCAAGCGGGAGCATACGGCATTCCAGAACCGCATCCAGACTCGCCTGTGCTGGAGCCAGAGCAGGTGGATTTGCTGTTGGTGCCCGCGATCGCCTGTGACACTCGTGGCTATCGGTTGGGCTATGGCGGCGGCTTTTACGATCGACTGCTAGCGACACCAAACTGGGCAACAAAACCAACGATCGGCATCGTTTTTGACAGTGCTTACCTGCCTACGCTCCCTGAAGAGGCGTGGGATCGACCGCTTACAGCCATCTGTACAGAACGGGGGCTATTCTTCTCGAAGCAGCGGTAGTAATCTACTTTGACAGGTGATCGAGTCCATATTTCAAGCGATTCTTGATTCAGGCTTGACAGTAGCCGTTAGAAATAGAGATACTAGTTAACTGACTGTCTATTCCTGCTCGGAACAGGTCAGGCAAAGCAAAAGCCCTTGAATGAATTAAAGGTGTTTAGTTTGAGACGTTTACTCTCATCCAAAACTTAGCACTCTTAAATGCAACACTCTCATAGGCTACCTGTACGGCAACTTCCAGGACTATCTCATGACTTCTTACGCAATTATCGAAGCGGGTGGCATACAGTTACGTGTAGAGCCAGGTCGGTTTTACGACATTAACCGGCTTGCGGCTGAACCCGACTCTCAAATTACGATCGACAAAGTGCTGTTTGTGCAAAACGATGGCGACATCAGTGTTGGACAACCCCACGTAGAAGGCGCAACGGTTGAAGCAACTGTGATGCAGCATCTGCGCGATCGCAAGATCATCGTCTACAAGATGCAGCCCAAAAAGAAAACCCGCAAAAAGCAAGGGCATCGTCAAGAATTAACCCGCTTGATGATTGATAGCATTAGTATTGGTGGCTCTAACCTCAAGGCGGCAGAAAAAGCTGCACCAGCAGCGAAAGCAGCGGCACCTGAACCTGCGACCGTGTCCGACACCGACAACGCATAGCTACACTCGATCAAGCAGAGGGTTTGGCTGCAATGCTAGACACGGCTGCTGCGATCAATGAGTGATGTGCATTAGACTTCTGTTAGATAACGACTCAGATTGGGGGAACTATGGCTCATAAAAAAGGTACAGGCAGTACACGTAACGGTCGCGATTCTAATGCTCAACGTCTAGGCGTTAAGCGTTTTGGTGGACAGACTGTTAAGGCAGGCAATATTTTGATCCGGCAGCGTGGCACTAAAATTCACCCCGGCAGCAATGTTGGTCGTGGTAGTGACGACACACTGTTTGCGCTCATCAATGGCATTGTTACTTTTGAACGCTACGGCAAAAGCAAAAAGAAAATTAGCGTCTATCCTGTTGCGGAAACCGCTACTGCGGAACCTGTGGCAATTAACGCTTAAGCGTCGATTTAGACATCCTTTAAACTCTCAGCGTAAAACCCTTTTGCAAACAAGTGGTTTCACGCTGAGAGTTTTTTTATGCCCATTCATTTAAGAAACCTTGCCACCGCGAAACCCGTAACCTTTAACGAGGTAATAGTTTTTGATCCAGATACCGAAGCGGACGATCGCGATCGTGGTTTGTTCTGATGTGCGATCAAACTGGGCAAGCAATTCTGGTTGTAACGGATGCCAATCATCCGACAAAAGCAGCGCATTGCGACCCTTGAAGGGTGCATCACTGGTATACCAAAAGTCAAATTGATCAACGCGATCGGATAGCGCCATCACCGTTTTATCGTTAAGCTGATACGCTAATGCTGATGCCGAACGATAGTCTGTCGTGGCTAAAAAACGATCGTGACCGGCTGCTTCAGACTCCATTTTGATCACTGCTTCAACCTGTTCCCAACCAAACAACATCCGTGAATCTGGATCACTCTCTTTGTCGAATAACGCTGACAGCGGGAGAACGCTATAGTGAAACACCAACAATGTTGCGAATAACAATCCATAACATTGAGCGGCAACAAAAAGACGCTTTGGCAAGACATGAGAGGTTGAAGACGTAGAGGTTAAAGCTGGCGAATTGTTAGTTAAGCCTCTGTCTTTGCTGACCGCTGACTGCTGACCGCTGATCCCTCCAAAAACAGCAGGTAACAAGGGAAACAGTAATAGATAAGCCGTGATATTCCAGTAATAAAGTGCAGCAGACAGTAGGGAAATGATTGTAAGCGCTACGGTAGAGATAATGAACACCCAAAACGTAACTGTTGGATAAATTGAGCGAATTTGTCTCTGTTGCATTGACCGTTTTAAGCCATGAAAGAAACCCAAACAAATGATGGGTGAAACGAGTAGAATTGAGAACAATAAAAAGTTGAAAAAGGGCGATAATTTAAGGCTAACGCTACCCGCTCCAACACTACGATCGACATAGTAACGAAATGACTGAAAGTCATTAGAAAGATTCCATAAAAATATAGGAATTAATGCCGTAAGTGTGATTAGGCCTGCTAAATAGAGGCGGCGATCGCGCCATAAAGGACGCAAGCGTTTGTCTACAATCAGCGTTGCCACAAAGCCCAACCCGACAAAAACAGCATTGTATTTAGACAAAAGAGCCAGCGCGATCGTGCCTGCCGACCCGTATAAACGCCAGCTTTCGCCTGTGCCATTTTCGATATAGCCATCCAAAAAGTGGATAAAGTGATACGCCGATACTAACGAGAGCGTAATCAGCAAATGGTCATGCCATGCCAGCGCTAGAAACAAGAAATACAGTGGTGAGGACAGCATCAATAGCACCATCAACCAAAAAGATTGCTGTCTTTTCTCACTATAGAGATAGCGAATGATTTGATAATATGTGTAGAAAAGAATTGCATTACTTAGCAGATTGGGAAGCCGTAGCACGAACGTAGAACGTCCCAACACTGCTGTAAATAGCCCTTGCAACCAGGCTTCTAACGGTGGGTGATCGTAATAAGATAGGGCGGGATGCTGTCCCCATAGCCAGTAATACGCCTCATCAGGATTGGGGAAAGTCGTAAACCAAAAGACTAAGCGCAGCAGAATAAAGGCAAGAAGAAAGGGCAAAAGCGATCGTGGCATGGCTAATTCGTCTCAAGCTGCTGCACGCATTATGCC
>DATNQS010000169.1:0-2649 GCA_036703925.1 Candidatus Sericytochromatia bacterium | reverse complement strand
GTCTTCCGCATCGGGCAAACAAAGAATGTCCAGGTACACAAGTTTGTCTGCAACGGCACCCTTGAAGAGAAGGTACATGAACTGATCGAAAGCAAAAAGGCATTAGCAGAAAACGTCATTGGCGCAGGTGAAAACTGGCTTACTGAGCTAGATACCGATAGCTTGAGAGATTTATTGCTGCTCGATCGTAGCGCCATCATCGGCGATGAATAAACGAGTGGGCGTATTGCCGCACCGTAGAGGTACTATGCTCAATGAATTTTTCTTGTCATTGCAAGTTGGCTAATTATGCGGCGACAGGAAGCCCTTACAATACTGGCAAATCATCAAAACGCGCTGAAGTCTTTCGGCGTGAAGTCTCTCATGCTCTTTGGTTCAGTGGCAAGGGATGAAGCACGAACAGGCAGCGATGTTGATTTGCTAGTAGAGTTTGATCGTCCAGTCGGGTTATTCACGTTTGTACGCTTAAAACGATATCTGGAAGAGATTTTAGAGAACTCAGTTGATTTGGGTACGTCTGACTCACTCAAACCGTATCTGCGGGAACCTGTTTTTCGGGAAGCGATTCGTGCCTTCTAGAAATTGGCAAAACAGAGTAAGAGATGTACTAGCTGCGATCGCAGAAATTCAAGAGTTCACAAGTGAGTTAACGTTTGAGGAGTTTTAAGACGATCGCAAAACGATCAGGGCTTTTGTATAATCTTGCAATCATTGGTGAAGCAGTTCGTAATATTCCACCTGATGTAGAAACTTCACATCCTGAAATTCCCTGGGACGATGTACGTGGAATGCAAAATATTGTGATTCACGAATATTTTCAGGTGAATTTGTCTATCATCTGGCAAACGCTTCAAGAAGATCTTGTTTTATTAGAAGTCTCCCTTCGCCAACTAATGAATTAGAGAAACTGGGAGTTATTTCACCAGTCGATCGATGCGTTCTCGAACAGCGAGGGCAATGAGGGAGCGGATTAAAAAGAGTGTGCCTAAACCTGCTAGCCCAAAGGCAACAAACGCCCAGATTTTATACGCACCGACCAATAAAACGGCTCCAGAGAGCAGCGAAAAACCAGTCAAACAGGCATAGGTCAAGCTTTTCAGTGCAAGGTTGATGGTTTTGATGGCACGCTCGGTTTCGAGCGATCGCGATCGTAGCTCGACTTCTCCCTGCTCCAGCCGCTCCTCCAAGCGTTGAATCAGGCGATCAGTCGCGCTCGGTTGGCGGAGTTTGTACGTAATGTATTCGCGGGCTTGTTTCGTTAATTCGCCAAGACCAATGCCGCCGCTCTGCCCCTTTGCCACTGTGATGCTTTTGACGAAGGGTTTGGCAGATTCCAACAAGCTGTAATGGGGGTCAAGGTCACGGGCAACTCCATCTAGCGTCGTCAGCGCCTTGAGAATAAAAGTCATCTTGGCAGGCAGGCGAAAGGGCTGCTGGGCAAACAGCGCTGACACTTCCTGCTTCACCTGGCTAAACTCTTGAAGCGCGATCGGCTTCTCGGTAAAGCGCTCTAGCACAAACCCCATCACGCGACGAATGGGAGCCATATCTGAGACGGGTTCGATCAGCCCCATCGTTGTTAGCGTGTGAATCACCTGATCCGTATCTTTCCGCAGTACGGCGAAAAAGGTGCGTACCATTTGATCTTTGTCGATCGACTTGACTTCTGCCATCATGCCGAAATCGTAGAAAATCAAGCAGCCATCCGGACTGACAGCCATATTGCCGGGATGCGGATCGGCTTGAAAGAAACCGTCTTGGAGCAACTGCTTGAGATACGAGCAAATGCCGAGTTGATTAATTTCTTTGACATTAATGCCGATCGCTTCCAGGCTCTGGCGATCGTTGATTTTGATACCAGGCACATAATCCATCGTCAGCACTTTTTTGGTGGTGTATTTGGGGTACACCTTAGGGGCAACGATGCGAGCATGGTCCCGAAAGTTATAGCGGAAGCGATCGGCGTTGATGGCTTCTTGCACATAATCAATTTCTTGATACAGCACCAGCGCAAACTCTTCATAGATTGCTTCCAGGTCGTACTCCCGCGTCCAGGGAAGGTAGCGCTGGCAAAAACGCAGCAACCGTCGCAGCACTCTCAAATCCAGGTTGAAAAGGGTATCAAGCCCAGGACGCTGCACTTTGATCACAATATCTTCGCCTGTGTGCAGCCGTGCTTTATGCACCTGTCCCAGACTGGCGGCGGCGATCGGGTTGCGGTCAAAGTCACAATACAGCGTATAAAGCGGGCTGCCTAGCTCCGACTCAATAATGGCGATCGCCTCATCGGCGCTAAACTCTGGCACTCGATCTTGAAGCTGCCCTAGCGCCTGAATGTACTCTGATGGCAGTAAATCGCCCCGCGTTGATAACGCTTGCCCGATTTTAATAAACGTCGGACCTAAATCGAGGAGCGTGCCCACCAGCCACTGAGCGCGTCGATTACGGTGTTGCGGGAAGCGTCGGGCGATCGTGTCATCCCACCATAAATACCCCATCAATCGTGCTGCAGACAAAAAGATGTCTGTCTGACGTGCTAACAGCGATTGTTTGGCACGTTGCCAGCGGAGTGATTTTGGCGCAGCAGACTTGAGCATACTATTGACTATATTCCATTTGGCCCCATTGGCTAGTAGCCCCTTCAATCCC
>DATNQS010000168.1:0-3414 GCA_036703925.1 Candidatus Sericytochromatia bacterium | reverse complement strand
TGCCATGCCTACTGCGCGATCGTGTTCTTCCAGGCTTGAATTTCTTGCTGCGCTTCAGCATAAAGGCTAGAGCGAGAAGGAATTTTTTGAGCAACAGCGATCGCGCCTGGAACATCATAAACTGCCTGACTTCTTGCTACTTGCAAAAGTTGAGCGCTCCATTCATTGATGGCATTGTCAGCCTCCGCTCGTAGCGCACTGCTCACAGGCACTTGATCGGCAGTCCTGATAGCATTTGCTAACCCTTCTGGAGAGCCTGAGTTAGCTAGCTGACGAGCATTCTGGAGGTTTTGCTGTGCTTGTACTTGAATTTCCTGGGCACGGAGTTGACTGCGCCATTGCTTTATGTTTCTCTGGGCATCGGCATAGAGCGATCGCCCTGCCCCAATTTGCTCTGCTGTGCGCACAGCAGAAACCAGATCGCCAGCATTGGCAAAGTCTCTAGCACGATCGAGCAGTGGCTGATCCTGAATCTGCTGAACCTGCTCTGTCCAGATACGGGCTTTGCCTTGCGCTTCTTTAGCAAGTGCGCGTCCCTGAGCAATTTGGTTAGCTTGAGCAGCGGCTGACTGTAAGGATGCAAGATCGCCCTGTGCTGCAATTTGCTCTGCCTGATCGAGAATAGGACGGTCTTCAATTGTTTGAATCTGCGCTGTCCATGTCCGGATCTGCTGCTGTACTTCGTTCCAACGTGGATTGGAGCGAGGAATAGTAGAGGCTTCAGCGATCGCGGCGGCTAGATCATTAATGGTGCCAGGTTGCGAAAGAATCCGCGCTTTTTCCAGTTGTGCGATCGCTTCAATCTCAAGCTGCCAGCGGACAATGAACTGCTGTGCCTTGCGATAAAGCGGGCGAGTTGATTGAATGCGCTGTGCTTGGGCAATGGCTTCTTCGATATCGGGTACTGTATTCAGCCAGGCTTGAGACTGGGCATTTGCCAGCACCGTCATGTCTTTCACTTGCTCGCTCAACTTGGCAATATTAGGAATCTTACCCAGCACATTTAAGGCACCTTGCAAATCGCGCTGATCGAGCAGCACCTGGGCTAGAGTGACCATCTTCTGCCCAAACTCTCCGATCGCCTTCTGGGCAGCTTGATACACATAGCTAGTTTGCTTAATCGACTGTGCCAGCTTGATGGCTTCTAGCAAATTGGTAAGCCCGCCCTCGTCGGCAAGCCGTTGCGCTTTGCCCAGCGTATTGCCATCGTCCCGCGAACCGTTGATTTTACTCGTTAGCTCGTTGTACTTGGTCGTTTGCCAGAACGTATTCTCCACTTCCAGCAGGCGCACAGCAGAAGAAAATGCCTCTCGCCAATCGAGTTCACGCAAAGACGCTTCTGCTTTACGGTAAAGTGCCTCTGCTTTAGACCAAATGGCTTGCCAGCGTTGTACCCGCTCTTCCACCAGCTTGTAGGCAGAAACCTTGGGCGATAGTCGCCGAGCTGACGCGATCGCCTCATTGAGCTTGCCTGCATTAAAATCTGCTTCTGCCAGTTTCAATACTTCTAACGACCATAGTTCCACTAAACGATCGGCTTCGTCTCGTAGTGGGTGATCGTTAGGCAGTGAATCAATGAGGGCGATCGCCTCTAGCAAATCGTTTGAGGTCTGCTTGCTAGCTGCTAGCCGCGCACATTCAAAGCGCAAGGATGCCGAAGCCAAGGGCCAAAAAATCGCTGGACAGTTGGGCAAACCGGGCATTTGCAGCAACAGCGCCAGCGCCAGCATCCCTGTGCCTACAGAGCCGATACCCGTTGCTAATAACCAGAATTTCCAGTTATATAACCATCGCAGCCATCGACGCGGCAATCTAGCTCGCCTAGCTCTACGCCCCAACGGCGCACGTTCTTGGGCAGGCAAGTCAACCGATCGTGGTTTCGGCTGTTGAGACGGTCTAGGCGGTGGTGGTGGCATCACACGCGATCGTGTGGGTGTGGCGGCTCCATTTGCCTGAGAACGTGGCTGCGACACCGAAGTCACAGGCAGACGCTGAGAAGCTGATTGCCTCGGCAACGTTTCATCTCTAGGCTTTGGCGATCGCCCCAACGGCTTACGGTCGGGTGTTCCTGGTTCTCTAGTCATACTCAAAACATAAGCAGCAGTGCTGCACAAAGTCCTCAAACCTCATGCATAGATGCCATGCTACTCTTCAAGCTCCAAAAAGCCAAACTGGTTTATGAAGTAGGCAGCAGAGAACACATGAAAGAGTGAAACTGTTTTGTATCACAGCTACTACAGCAGGAAAGAGCCGATAACAGGACATTATCTAAAGTTGGCGGTTCTCGAAGCGCCCAGTTCTGAGCCAGTGGTCGTAGCCGCTGCGAACACTTCTTCGCCTTACAGCCTCTGCAACATCAGGGTTTCTTGCCAGGTAGCTCGCTTCGTTAAAGCGTGGAAAGCGACCCTCAAACCGCCCTGCCCGTTGATAGTGCGTGTAGGCATCTCTCACTTGTCTACGCTCGATCGCGGCTCTCACGTCTGGATAAGCCATCAAATAGAAGCGCTCATCAAAATTGCTAGTATCGTTCCCACGGTTGTTGTAGCGGCTGTCATAGCGATCGTCATTACGGTTGTTGTAACGATAATCATTGACAACTCTGCCACAAACAACTCTGCCATTTGACTCTGACTCAATGCAGACTCGTTGCGCCATTGCAGGCTGCGCTACTGAAATGATGCATGTTGCCATTGCCACTCCACCCAAGCCCAAAACTTTTGTTGTACTCATTGCCTTTAGCCTTTTAGCTAGCCATAACGTTAATTGCCGTCGATCGAGTGCTATGCAGTGAGAATCAGGACTGCGATCGACAATTCCCTGTTGGCAAAGTAGACGCGGATAGTGCCTCTAAGTTCCTGCTGCTAAGGCTTTAGAACGTTACGGAGTTTGTACAACATACGGCTGATGGCAATAGCCGGCCATAGCTTACCTATGACTCCTACAACGAGCGGGTAAACGCCCATGTTGAAGCCTAGCTTTACCCGTTAGTGGCTGACTGTGCAACAAACGCCTTGTAAGACCACGGTGAGCCACTCTGCAAGTTGACCTGACCGATCAAACGTTATTGGCTCTCAAATCGGACAGCTTAAATCACCAGCACGCTGAGTAAAGCGGAGGTTTTCTCGATAGTCTACAGGGCAATCAATGACCGTAGGCACATCCTGTTCTAGTGCCTCTTTAAGAATGGGAATTAGATCTAGGCAGGATTCGACACGATAGCCTTTCAAACCCATACTTTCGGCAAATTTTACAAAGTCAGGATTGCCAAATTTGATAAAGGCAGAGCTACCAAACTGATTTTGCTGCTTCCATTCAATCAAGCCGTAGCCACCGTCATTGAAGATCAGGGTGACGAACGGCGTGCCAATCCGCAATGCCGTTTCTAGCTCCTGGCAATTCATCATAAAACCACCA
>DATNQS010000167.1:0-7719 GCA_036703925.1 Candidatus Sericytochromatia bacterium | reverse complement strand
GCTCTAAAAACTCTGGCGAAATTTTAGGATTCTGGCGATAGGTGTCCAAAAAGTCCCCAGGGGCAAGCTGGATGATCACAAAGCTCAACGCCGATGCCAGGAACAGGGTCAAAAGTGCTTGTAACAGACGTTTGACGATGTAAACAAACGTATCGCTGGTGAAAAACGTCATCAGCGCATCAACGCCTGCTTCTCGCCTGCTCCGATCGGATATAGTCATCGGTTTGTGTTTCGTTGATTGGTGTTCGGTTTTGGTTGCTGGCTTCAGTCATGCCCCACGGCTCGCTACCAACAACTTAGAACTATCCTAATACTCAACCAGCGTGACGATCGGCACCTCTGGTAGCCGCTTACGTCCGTTCAGATCCTTAAGCTCAATCACAAAGGCAAAGCCGACTAACTGACAGCCAGACTGCTGCACCAGTTTAGCGGTCGCCGTTGCCGTGCCACCCGTTGCAATCAGGTCATCCACAATCAAGATTTTGCAATCGGGCGGCTGAAGCGCATCCTGATGGACTTCCAGGCGATCCATGCCGTACTCTAGCTCGTATTCGATCGAGTGCACTGCTGCCGGAAGTTTACCCGGTTTGCGGACGGGGATAAAGCCTGCTCCTAGCTTGTACGCCAGCGGAGCGCCAAAAATGAAGCCGCGCGATTCCATGCCAATGATGAAGTCTGGCGCAAAGTCAGCACATTTTTCTGCCAGCGCATCAATGGTGTAACGCAACCCATCCGCATCACGCAGAAGAGTGGTGATGTCTTTAAAGATAATCCCTGGCTTAGGGAAGTCTGGAATGTCGCGAATGAGAGCCTGAATGTCCATGAATTTGCTAAACGAATTTACTGGAAGAACGTGAATGCTGAATGAGTGATATTGAGTGTAAGCGATCGCAGACAGTAGGGCATAGACGATCGCGAACCATTAACGTCAGAAGACCATTCAGGAGACTTGCGCGTGCGATCGTGCCATCTTACTCGCAGTACTGTAGTTTATGGTTGGTTCCGCTGATTGTGACGTGTGTTACTTCAATAAGGCGGCTGAGGTTGGCAAGGTTGTTCGTAGTTTGGTAGATGAGACGTTGCAGCAATTCTGGATACCGTTGTGAAGTACTTTTTTTTGTCGGATGGTTGGGCAGTTGGCAGAGTCTGGGAATTAGGAGGGTTATGGAACGAAAGCGTCTGGAGACGCAAACCAGACATTAGCCAGATTAACCTCTGCGTTTGGGAGAAGGATGAAAAGCTATGGCTCTATCGGGTAGAAGACGCAGTTTTGATGATTGAGGTCAAACCAACCGATCCGGCTCAGCTTGATGCCACAACGCAAGCGATCGGGCAAGTAGTTTTAAAGCGGCTGATTACGGCTGATCAGGCGATCGAACGGCTTTGTGCTGCCCAGTCATACCAGACAGAAACCTCAGGCTAAGTCACGTACAGACTACTTCACGGCTGATTACGGTGTGGCGATCGCTTGCCGCAGCAGTATGACTCGGCGGCTATCAACCACCATTGCCCACAAGCCACGATCGGTCAGCGCTTGCAAGGTGGAATTGGCAAGGCTTTGGTCACTGGTATGCACCGCTAGCAAATACGGTCGCTGGCGGTAGGCTGCTAGCCCAATCTCTTTACCAACCAACTGCTGCACCTGGGTTGCCAGTTCTGGGCGGCTGAAGTAATCGACCAAAACCGCATAGCCGCCGCCTAATGCCTGCGGGTTAAACGTCCCTGCGCTTTGGGGTGAGGACGATCGCGCGACACCTGCTGTTGGAGCCGGAGCCGTTGGCGTGGATGCTGGCGATGGTTGCGCTGCCACTTCTGATGGACGCGCCACGAAAGCAGATAGCCCGATCGACTCTCTCACATACTTTGCCCAGGCATCGGCAGCCTCGGCTGTAGTAAACCCACCCACTCGCGTTACCACGTCATTGAGGTAGTTGCAGACTGTCACCGTAGCGCTTGAGGGTAAAGTACGACGCACTTGCTCCTGGCTATCGGGTGTCTTGCTTACCACCAACAGCAAATACTCACCGGGGCTAGGCGGTTGGCAGTCAGCATAGCCTGCTGGTGCAGGAGTATTTGCTGGTGCGGGAGTATTCAATGTAGGCGGTGCCGGTGGAATTTGGGCAGAGGCGATCGCCGCCACTACCAAACTGGCTCCAGAGAACAGCACTGGACGCAACAAAAATTGGAATCGTCGGGCAATCTGAAACATGGACGTTCTTGAGAGGGTTTGAGTTGGTGATGCCCTCCTAGCGCTGGAAAGCCAATAAGCAACCTTCACGCCAAAGGCTTAAGAAATGGATGCTAAGGAGGCTAAGGGCTGCGGAATGGTGTAGGAAGGAGACTGAAACGCACCTGTCACCACAAATTCCAGCCGTAGTTTCAACCAGGTAATGAACTGAGGATTGGTTGAAATAATAGCACTCGCAGGCTGTGGGCACTTGGCTTTAGTCTCTGCCAGTTCGGGTGCTTCCAAGAACGCGGGTTGATTAACGAGCCAAAAGTCAATTTCTTTTTCTTGCTCGTGGTAATGCCGGGTGCGTTCTTTCAGCACTTCATCGATCGGCTCTTCTTCAGTAAGAAACCGTTGGCTGGCAAGCACGTAGTAGTAGGTTTGCATGATGGGATTAGTTTTGAGTTTTGAGTTTTGAGTGTACCGGAGAGAGGTCAGGAGTCAGGAGTCAGAATTTTAGGAAGTAGGTGAAGAGAAAGAGCGAGAGCAACACCATTGCTAACCGCATCCAACTCAAAATTCCTAACTCAAAACTCTTAACTCTCCATCCATCACTCTCCTCGCATCGCTTGTTTCATTTCACGAACGGCTCGTTCTAAACCAACCAGGATGGCACGGCTGATAATAGTGTGACCGATATTGAGTTCTTCCATCCCTGGCAGACAGGCGATCGGATACACATTCCAGTACGTGAGTCCGTGTCCAGCATTGACGCGCAGACCAGCGGCGATCGCCTGTTCGCACCCGTCTTTCAGGATGGTTAGCTCCTTCGATCGATGGGCTTCTGCTTTGGCTTCAGCATATTGCCCAGTGTGCAGTTCGATAAACTGAGCATGCATCGCTGCGGAAGCCTCAATCTGCCTGGGGTCAGCGTCAATAAAGAGACTCACTGGAATGCCTGACTCTTGGAGGGTGGTGACAATCTGCGCCATGCGGTCTGCCTGCCCTGCCACATCTAGCCCGCCTTCAGTGGTGATTTCTTCACGCTTTTCAGGGACGAGGGTCACGTAATCAGGCTTGATATCGAGGGCGATCGCCACCATTTCATCAGTCGCTGCCATCTCCAGGTTTAAGTGAGTTCGCACAGTTTCCCGCAGCAAGCGCACATCGCGATCCTGAATGTGTCGGCGGTCTTCGCGCAGGTGGACGGTGATGCCATCGGCACCCGCTAATTCCGCTAAAACAGCCGCCGCCACGGGATCAGGTTCTACCGTGCGGCGTGCCTGCCGTACTGTTGCGGTGTGATCAATATTAACGCCAAGTGTCGGCAAGCTAGTTGCTCCCAAAGCTGTTGCAAGCCCTTATTTTACCGTTAGGACTTGCGCGTTAGACAAGGATCAGAGAATTGGGTGCGATCGCATTGCTTCGTCAGCATCAGTTTGTCAGCATCAGTAGGATAGGTGGGGAGTGAAGGAGTTTTGAGTAACGCCTTGCGCCACGTTGCTAGGAATTTTGCGTTAACTCCAACCACTGACCGCTGACCGCTGATCACTGATCAGACCGCTGATGGCTGAATGCTGATCGCTATTTCAAGGAACATAAACGGATGGATCGATTGAATTTGCAAGTCTTCCGGCAGTTTTGGGCGATCGCCAAAACCTACTGGTTTAGTGAGGAAAAATGGCAAGCCAGGGGATTACTGCTGGGAGTCGTGCTGTTTTTGCTGGCGTATACCGGGCTAAGTGTGGTGCTCAACAACAAGCGAGGTGTGCTGATCTCAGCCCTTTCTGCCAAAGATGAGTCGCGCTTTTGGGAAACGGTTGTGATTTTCATTGGCGTGCTGGTTATCTATGCGCCCCTGCTGGCAGGCTACCGCTATCTGCGCGATCGTCTCAGTCTGCAATGGCGACGCTGGCTAACCAATCGCTTCGTAGACAACTATTTTGGCGATCGTGCCTACTACAACCTCAGCACATCAGACGTAGACATTGATAATCCTGATCAGCGCATTGCAGAAGATGTCCGCAGCTTCACTCAAGAATCGCTCACGTTTTTGCTCGTGCTGGTGGAATCGGTGCTGGCGGTCATTGCCTTTAGCGGCGTACTTTTGGGTATTTCTCGTTCTCTCGTGTTATTTCTGTTGCTCTATGCGATCGTCGGTACGCTGGTAACAACGGTTGTTTTTGGCAAACCGCTGGTGCGACTTAATTTTGAGCAACTCAAGAAAGAAGCAGATTTTCGGTTTAGCCTGGTGCGGATTCGAGAAAACGCGGAGGCGATCGCGTTCTATCGCGGTGAAGAGCAGGAAGCAACCCAGGTCAAGTATCGGTTTCTCGAAGTCTTTGACAACGTCAAACGGCTCCTGCTTTGGGAACTCAACCTGAATGTGTTGACCAATGCCTACGAGTTCATTCCCTTTATTCTGCCCGCGCTGGTAGTAGCGCCCGCGATTTTTGCAGGAGAACTTGAAGTTGGCAAAGTTAGCGAAGCACAGGGCGCGTTCATCCGAGTCTTTTTCTCGCTGAACTTGGTGGTTGCTCGCTTCCAGGCGTTGACAACCTTTGGGGCTGGGATTAACCGCCTGTATACGTTTGCCACGTTTCTAGAACAGGTTGAACTAGAGCCTGCTAAACCGGAAGCAGTCGAACTAGAGCCTGCCGAACCGGAAGCAGCCGAACTGGAGCCAGTCGAACCGGAGCAGACCCAGCCAATTGAGGCAACCGAAACAGCCGCTACGACTCTAACAACGATTCAAACCATCACCGCCGATCGCCTGGCGCTAGAGCATCTCACGCTGCAAACCCCAAGCTATCAGCGGACGCTCGTCGAAGACTTGTCAATTGAAGTGCCCACCGGACAGGGCTTGCTGGTGATGGGAGCTAGTGGCTGTGGCAAAAGTTCACTGCTACGAGCGATCGCAGGGCTGTGGATCGCTGGAAAGGGCACGATCGTCCGTCCTGACGCTGACCAAATTCTCTTTCTGCCGCAACGTCCTTACATGGTGTTAGGAAGCTTACGTGATCAGATCCTCTATCCCAATACCCACCTTGAAGCAGACGACCAGCACTTGACGCATATCCTGGAGCAAGTAAACCTGGCTGATTTGGCAGAACGCTTTGGCGGTTTCGAGGTCGAACGAGACTGGGCAGATGTGCTGTCTCTGGGCGAACAGCAGCGGTTGACCTTTGCCCGGTTGCTGCTGCAAAAACCAAATTATGCCATTCTCGATGAAGCGACCAGTGCCTTAGATGCGGACAACGAGGCAGGGCTATATCAACATTTACGAGCGATCGGCACTACGTTTCTGAGTGTGGGGCATCGATCGACGCTTACCCAGTACCACCAATCGGTTTTAGAGCTTTCGCAGGACAAGACGTGGCAGTTGCACAATCAGTCTTAGTCAAGATTGATCATTGTCTGGTCTTCAGGCATAGTTCAAGAAGGCTGTGATGCCTCCCTCTCTGCCCTTCCTCAACTGTTGCAATGTCTGCCAATCCTTTCTTGCTCCTCGATTACGAACCATCCCTCGAAAGGCTGGGCGACGACTATTATGATCAGGTTGCTGCGGCTGAGTTTCCGGCACACATTTTGCGGTTTCGTAATGATGACCTGCTGCCAACATTAGGCTTAGACCCACAAGCAGTTAGCGATGCTGATTTTGTGGAAGCGTTTGGTAAATTTCAAGGAGTGCGTCCGCTACTGGCGTTGCGTTATCACGGCTATCAGTTTGGCGAGTACAACGCTTTTCTGGGTGACGGTCGCGGCTTCCTCTACGGTCAGGTACGGGGCACAGATGGCAAGCTGTACGACCTGGGCACCAAAGGATCGGGCACAACGCCCTACTCTAGAGGGGGCGATGGCAGGCTCACGCTCAAGGGCGGCGTACGCGAAGTGCTGGCGGCTGAAGCACTGCATCGGGCTGGGGTTACGACCTCTCGCTGTCTAAGTTTGATTGAGACGGGGGAATCCCTCTGGCGTGGGGATGAACCTTCACCGACACGATCGTCCGTCATGGTACGGTTCCAACAATCGCACATTCGGTTTGGCACCTTTGAGCGGCTCCACCGTCTCGATCGCAAAGACCTGATCGCCATTCTGCTGGATCATGTCATTGAGGTTTACTATCCGCATCTGTGGGACAAGAGCGATCGGTATGCTCTGTTTTACGCCGAACTGGTGCAGCGAGTGGCAACATTGACGGCGCAGTGGATGTCTACTGGCTTTTGCCATGCCGTGCTAAACACAGACAATATGGCAATTACGGGCGAAAGTTTTGACTACGGTCCGTTTGCGTTTATCCCTACACTTGACCCTAGCTTTACGGCTGCCTATTTTGATTATGGTGGGCGCTACAGCTACGGCAGGCAACCTGCTATTTGCCGCTGGAATTTAGAGATGTTGCAACGCCCGTTGGAACGAGTGATTGCCTCTACTGATCTGGATGCAGGGCTGGAGACGTTTAACCAGCACTATGCACAAGCCTATCGGCAACGAATGCTGCAAAAATTGGGCTTTGAAGCGGTAGAAAGTCCTGAATTAGATGAGTTGATCAACTTAACGCTACAGCTTTTAAAAGAAACGCAAGTGGGATATCACAGCTTCTTTGCCGAACTGGCTCAACAGTTTTCGAGCCATTGGCGCGAGGATATCAATCATATTTTCCCTCAGGTCAGCGTTTCGCCTAGTGACTTCGCCACCCTTTGGGATGCCTGGAAGCGCTGCTACTTCAATCTGTTGCTAAGTGTGCCAGAAGCAGAAATGGACGCGATCGCCACTCGTCTTCGTGACCATAATCCAACTGCAACACCCTTGCGACCAGAGATTGAAACCGTCTGGGATGCGATCGCTGAGAACGATGATTGGCAACCTTTTAATAGCCTGCTAAAGCGTCTTCGAGCCTAATGAAAGAGCATCCTCTAGCGCCACCGCAACTCTCAACGCATCGGCTGTTAGTTCGTTTGGGAACCAGGCGTGATGTCCGTGAAATCGTGCGCTACTATCGCACCAACCGTGCTTTTTTGACTCCCTTTGAACCAACCCGACCCGACGATTTTTTTAAGGAAGACTTCTGGCGGGGACAGGTAGAGCGGAACCTCATTGAATTCAACTACAACCAATCGCTCAGGCTCTTTGTCTTTGAGCAAGCCAATCCAGACACAATCATTGGCATTATTAACTTTACTCAGTTCTTTCGTGCGCCACTTCATGCCTGTCTCCTAGGCTATAGTCTGGCAGAAAGTAAGCAAGGAAACGGCTATATGTCAGAAGCTGTTAGTCTCTGCGCTAAGTACATTTTTGATGAGTTGAATTTTCATCGCATTGTTGCTAACTATATGCCTCGCAATCAGCGGAGTGGCAACTTACTAAAAAAATTAGGCTTTGTAGTCGAGGGCTATGCCAGAGACTACCTGTTAATTAATGGCAAATGGGAAGACCACATTTTGACTAGCCTGATCAATACCCATTGGCAACCAGACTAAACGATCGCTTTTCTGCCTCGTCTTCGATCGTTTCGATCAACGACTCAATGCCATTTTGTTCAGTACCAT
>DATNQS010000166.1:0-2388 GCA_036703925.1 Candidatus Sericytochromatia bacterium | reverse complement strand
TTAATCTCACATTTCTGAATTTTGCAGGCTACTTTCGACTCAAACCAAAGCCGAAGGACGGGTTGATTGACGGGTGAGTTGAGCAATTTGTAATAACACCGCATCAACACAAGGTGGTTAGGCAATGGACTTAACTGCCTGTGCCGAAAAGCCGTGTTTAGCCAACGCTTCGTTCAGCAACAGCACATTGTCTACCCGATCAACGAAGAGAACACCATTAAGATGATCAATCTCATGCTGGATGCAGCAGGCTAGTAGCCCTGTAGCAGAAAGCATTTGCGGGCGACCGTGTTCGTCTTTGTAGGAAACTTCGATCGCAGACGGTCGCTTCACATCCATGTAAACACCCGGAATGCTGAGGCACCCTTCTTGAGTCACCGATAGGTCGCGGCTCGCCTGCTTCACAACCGGGTTAATCAAAATCAAAGGTGGCGTTGCGGCTTCTTCTGGGTCGCAGTCGATGACAATGAGCTGCTTATTTACAGCAGTTTGCGGTGCAGCCAGCCCAATACCATCTGCACTGTACATCGTTTGCAGCATTTCACGAATGAGCTGTTTAATCTCAGCATCAACCTTAGCAATGCGCTTAGCGGGTTGTCGCAAAACACGGTCGCCTAGACGATAGATTTCTAGCGGTGGCTTTGCTAATTTCTTTTTCTCGACCAAAACCTCGGCAGTCATGACTCTAAATACTCGCAGCGAACGTCTGATGTCGGAATGATTCCGCCTTAATTCTATAGTAGCCAATTCTGACGGCAGACTATCAGCTTTTAACTTTTAGCTTTCAGCAGGCAGCTTTAGCTCCTAGCTACCTTCTGCCTTCTGCCTTTTGCCTTCCGCTTGTTGCCTTTTGCCTTCTGCCTTCCACCTTTTGCCTTCCGCCTTCTGTATCCGGCATTATTTTGCTGGGCAGCCGCTTAGGCTTACAATGCACCAGTTAAAGCTAGCTTCACAATTCAGTGAGGAAGACAAAAGATTTATGACACGAGCAAACAGCAGCTTTTGGGCTGATTTTCGCAAATTTGTGCTTCGAGGCAATGTCATTGATCTAGCAGTAGCTGTGATTATTGGTAGTGCGTTTAACAAGATTGTGGAATCGTTGGTAAGCGACATCATCACACCAGCGCTTTTGCAACCGGCATTAACAGCCGTTGGCGCAAACGACATTGGTAAACTGTCAGTCAACGGCATCAAATACGGGGTTTTTCTGGCGACCGTGATCAACTTTCTGGTAATCGCCTCCGTCATTTTCCTCATCATCCGTGCGTTTGAAAAGGCAAAAAACAGACTAACCCGTCGGGAAGCGATCGCCGAAGAAGCGCCCATACTTGACGCAGCCATTGTTGCCCAAGAGCGTACAGCCGCCGCACTCGATCGACTCTCTAGAGCACTAGAAACACGTAATTTGTAGCGTTACAAGTGACCACCCAACATAGTAGGCATCAAAACGCCATCAATGACGTGAATCACGCCGTTAGCCGCCAGGATATCTGTTTTCACCACTGTGGCTTCGTTGATTTGAGTACTGCCGTTGCTGTGTTCGATCGCCACAATTGATCCCTCTTCTGTCGGCGCTTCGTCGATCTGTGCCAGGTCGTCCGATCGCACATCGCCCGGCAGCAGATGATACATGATCACGCGCTTGAGCTTAGGGTGATCCTGCAATAGCTCATCCAACGCCCCAGCAGGCAGTTTTGCAAAGGCTTCATCGGTCGGAGCGAGCACAGTGAATGGCCCTTCACTTGTGAGCAGATCACCCACTCCCGCTGCTTCAACGGCTGCCAATAGCGTTTTGAAATTGCCTGCCTGAGCGGCTGTTTCCACCAGGTTTGCCATGCGTAGTTCCCTTTCTGCGACAGTACTACCTACAGATAAAAGGTAATGCGTCAGGCAACATCCGCCACAAGAGATACCTGGCGCTAGCCACTCGTACGGATACCGCGATCGTTGAGCTGCTGCATAAAAAATTCTTCCAGAGAGGGACGTGCCAGATCGACCGAAACAATTTGGGCCCCCATCAAGCTCAGACTGGCGAGAAAATCATAAGGATTACCGTTGAGTTGCCCTTGCCAGTAGCCATTCCGAAAATCCAGGTTCAGCATACGTTTTTTGATGACATCCAAACTGCCACCCCGACCTTTGATCGTGTAGGTTTCTGTAACGCCCAGTAACTCTTGCAGGGAGCCGCTGCAAATCAGTTCACCATTAGCCAGAATGGCAATGCGATCGCAAATCAGTTCCACATCTGACAGCACATGGCTGTTGAAGAAAATCGTTTTGCCCTGATCTTTAAGCGAGAGAATAATTTCGCGAATTTGATAGCGCCCCATTGGGTCTAGCCCAGACATGGGTTCGTCGAAAAACACCAGTTCTGGATCGTTAATCAGT
>DATNQS010000165.1:0-2596 GCA_036703925.1 Candidatus Sericytochromatia bacterium | reverse complement strand
GTTTCTAGAGCAGCAATGTCGTTATAGGTAACGTAATGAAAACCGGGCACTAGCGGGCTAAAGCCTTTCTGATATTTTGGTTGTCCGGTCGCGGTTATAGTTGCCAGTGTGCGTCCGTGGAAGCTTGCATGTGCCGTGATGATGACCGGATCAGCAATGTGTCGGACTTCGTGAGCGTACTTTCGTGCCAGCTTAATCGCACCTTCGTTGGCTTCGGCTCCAGAGTTGCAGAAGAACGCGCGATCGGCGCAGGAATGCTCGACCAACCACTTTGCCAACGCGCCTTGCTGGGGCACGTAATACAGGTTAGAAACGTGATGCAGCGTTTGGATTTGCTCTGTCACGGCTTGCACCATTGCTGGATGTGCATGACCGAGTGTGCAGGTAGCAATGCCAGCGACAAAATCCAGATACTCGCGTCCGTCTGTATCCCATACACGACAGCCTGTGCCTCGCTCGAGCGCGATCGCGTAGCGTGCATAGGTCGTCATCACATACTCATCAAAGTCCGCTGTGTCGAAGGGACTGTTGGCATGAGATGGCGGTGGTGCGATCGTGGGTAGGGTTTGGACTAGCGCTTCTGGGCTCACCGAAATAGCTCCTCAAACTGACACGACAAAGAGAGTGCATTCTAGACTTTGGACTTTGGAGGTTAAACTCTAGACTGCTTATAGGTTTTCATAGCAAACCAACATTTCGTTTAGTCTAACCTCAGGTATCTAGCGCTCAAGTTTCATGCACTGAACCTGACTATAGCTTATCCATTTGTCTGTACTATAGGCTGGCTCACAGGTCAAGTTCTCATGACATTCTTTCTTGCAGCCATCAGCGGCGAACAATCGAACGCCTCTCAGTTAGTCACGGTGCTAATTATTCTACTTTTAGTAGCAACTGGTGTAGCGCTGGTTTCGCGTCGGCTTCGCATTCCCTACGTGACGGGGTTGGTCGTTGCAGGTCTGTTAATGGCAGAGTTACTGCCGCGCCGGATTGGACTCGATTCAGCGTTAATTCTTAATCTTTTCTTGCCCATTCTGCTCTTTGAAGCCGCGATTAATACGGACATCAGCCGCCTCCGCAGCACATTAAAACCAGTCGCTTTACTGTCAGGTCCGGGGGTAATCATTGCTTCTGGTGTAACTTCAGTGATTCTCAAGTTTGGCTTGGGCTTGCCGTGGGTTTCGGCGCTGCTGATTGGCGTGATTTTGGCGATTACCGACACCGTTTCCGTCATTGCTGTTTTTAAGGAGGTGACGGTACCATCACGGCTAATCACCATTGTGGAAGGCGAAAGCCTGTTTAACGATGGGATTGCGCTGGTGCTGTTTAGCCTGATTTTGAAGGTGAATACAACGGGATCACTCACCGTTGCAGACAGCATTCGGGAACTGCTGGTGGTGATTCTGGGCGGTGGTTTGGTCGGTCTGGCGCTGGGCTATCTGGGGGTAGGGCTTTACACCCGATCGGACGATTCTCTTAGCAATATCTTGTTAACTGTGGCGATCGCCCTTGGCTCGTTTCAACTCAGCCAGTTCTTTGGGATGTCGGGCGTAGTGGCAGTGGTGGTGGCAGGTCTGGTAGTGGGCAATCTGGAGCGATCGCAGACGGTTTCTGCCTCCAGCCGCATTACTGTGCTGAGCTTCTGGGAGTATGCCGGTTTCGGGGTGAATACCTTTATCTTTCTGTTGATTGGCATTGAGATTAATCTAGAAACCCTGGTAAGAACGTTGCCTGCGGTGCTGCTGGCAGTGTTTGCGTATCAAGCTGGGCGCTTTCTGTCGGTGTATCCACTGCTGGCGATCGTCAAACGGGTCGATCGCAACCTACCGTTGCGCTGGCAGCACGTACTTTTTTTGGGCAATATCAAAGGCTCTTTGTCGATGGCACTGGCACTCAGCTTGCCGCCCACGTTACCGAATCGGGAAGCGTTGATTGCCTTAGTCTTTGGTTCGGTTTTGCTGTCGTTAGTCGGACAAGGCGTGAGTCTCCCCTTGCTGGTGCGCCGCCTTAACCTTGACCATACCTCCGATTCGCAACAGTGGATTGAGGCACTTCAGTCTCAGCTCATTACTGCCAAAGCCGCGCAAAATGAATTGGAGACGCTGCTTAAAACGGGCGTGTTGCCCAAATCTGTTTATGAAGAAATGCGTGCCAGCTACCAGGTACGGCTCGTTGCCGCCGAACGGTCTTTGCGCGATTTTTACAACCGCCGACCAGATAAGCTGACTGCTGCCAGCGGTAGAATGACTCGTCTGGATGCCATTCGCCGTCGTCTGCTGTTGGCAGAGAAAGATGCCCTCAACGATTCACTCCGAAAGCGAATTTTGTCAGACGATGTTGTCCGATCGCGCATCCAAACGCTTGACCAACAACTTCTAGACCTGGATGACGATTAGAGGCGTTTCTAGCTCTCAGCTATTAGCTTTCAGCCTTTAGCTGTCAAGCCTAGCCTATACACTGACTAGCGACTACAGGCGTATCCAACAGTTGGGGGACTGACCTGGCGAATCAAACTCGCGCTCAAAGTACTTTCACTTCAGAAGCAAGTAATAGAGTTGCCCCGTCGCGTTGATGAGTCCAGCCCGATCGCCCGCTAGTT
>DATNQS010000164.1:0-2688 GCA_036703925.1 Candidatus Sericytochromatia bacterium | reverse complement strand
TGTCATCAGGGCACTAATGGATCTGCTGCAAGCGTCTGACAGTGAAGAACTCAGCAGTATGGCAGCCGAGTCCCTGGCAAATCTGGGCCCTGCGGCGATCGCTGCCCTAACAGACCTTCTGGCGATCGACGATACACGCCTCTTTGCAGTGCGATCGCTAGCACACATTCGTCGCTCGGAAACCATTGCTCCCCTGCTGACAGTGGTGCGTGATCCTGATGCGACAGTACGAGCGATCGCGATCGAAGCTCTGGGCAGTTTTCATGATGCCCGTGTGCCGCCTGTGTTGGTCAATGCCCTTCACGATGAGAATGCCACGGTCAGGCAAGTTGCTGTTGAGGGGTTAGGTTTTCGCCACGATCTGACTCTGCCGCTGGCGCTAGTCACGCTGCTGTCACCACGCCTGCGAGATACCAATGCGGCAGTTTGCCAGCAAGCGGCGATCGCGCTGGGACGGCTGGGCACCGATGCGGCGGCAGAGGCGCTCTTTGCTGTGCTGAAGTCTCCGCAAATGCCACTACCCTTGCAAATCGAGATTGTTTGGGCACTCACCCGGATTGGCAGCGCGATCGCCCTGGACTATCTTCGACAAGCACTGCCTCTGTCGCAGCAGCCAGCAGCCCAACCGCTCTGTCAGGCGCTCATTACTGCTGTTGGGCAGTGGGAAGTCGCCGAGGTCAAGCCCCAGGCAGCTCAACTGTTAATGGCTACCCTTGCTACCCCGCTTGTGGTCGATCAGCCTGCGCTCAGACAAGCGATCGCGCTGGGTCTCGGTCAACTAGGGCAACCAGACGCGCTTGAAACTCTGATGCAGCTGCTGGCAGATGAGGTGATGGGTGTACGGCTCCACGCCATTGCAGCGCTTAAAACCCTGGATGCCCAAGCTGCTCATCAACGGCTAGAGCAGTTGGCACATAGCGACTTGCCGGAGCCGCTTAGACAGGGTGTGGCGATCGCGTTACGAGAGTGGTAGATGGGAAGGAGTGAAGGGTGAAAGAGCGTAGCTTTTTTGAGTGAAAGTCGCTGTTATAGGCGTTTACCAGTTACTAGCCTTAAAACTAACGACTCAGCAGCAGTCCTTTAACAACTCCTTTTTGCCCAGATACTTGCACGGACACTGTAGAATGCGGCAAACTGACGCTAGTCAGATACATTGACTGATTCCGCCCGTGCCAGTTTGCCCCTGGCACCCTTCTTACTCCTCCAAGATGAAGATAAATGCCGCTTTCCAATACCCATCGCCGAACCAAGATTGTTGCTACCATTGGTCCAGCAACTAGCAGTCCAGAGGTTCTACGCGAGCTGATCGAGGCAGGTGCAACGACTCTACGCCTCAATTTCTCCCACGGAACGCATGAGGATCACCAGCGCAGCATTCGTCTCATTCGCCAAACGTCGTTTGAGTTGAACCAGCCGGTCGGTATCTTGCAAGATTTGCAGGGACCAAAAATTCGGCTGGGACGGTTTAAAGATGGGTCGATTATTCTCAACAAGGGCGATCGCTTCACTCTCACCAGCAAGCTTCTAGAAGGCACCCAGACCATTAGTTCTATTACCTACGAACCGCTAGCAGACGAAGTGCCAGAGGGTTCGGTCATTTTGCTGGATGATGGCAAGGTGGAAATGTTTGTTGAGAAAGTCGATCGCGCCACACGCGAACTCCACTGCGTCACGGTCGTTGGTGGAGCCCTTTCTAACAACAAAGGGGTTAACTTTCCGGGCGTTTGTCTCTCCATTAAGGCACTGACGGACAAAGACCGCAAAGACCTGACCTTTGGGCTGGATCAGGGCGTTGATTGGGTCGCTCTCAGCTTTGTGCGAAACCCGCAGGATGTGCTGGAAATCAAAGAACTGATCGCCAGTGCGGGCAAAAATGTGCCTGTGATCGTCAAAATTGAGAAACATGAGGCGATTCAAGAGATGGAGTCGATCCTCTCTATCAGCGATGGCGTGATGGTAGCACGGGGTGATTTGGGCGTAGAACTTCCCGCAGAAGATGTACCCGTGCTGCAAAAGCGGCTGATTTTGACGGCAAATCGTATGGGCATTCCAGTCATCACCGCGACTCAGATGCTAGACAGCATGGTGCATAGCCCCCGCCCCACTCGTGCTGAAATTTCTGACGTAGCAAATGCCATTTTGGACGGCACGGATGCGGTGATGCTCTCGAACGAAACTGCTGTGGGTAAGCATCCCGTTGAGGCTGTGGCAACCATGTCACGTATTGCAGTACGAATCGAGCAGGAAAAATGGAAGAAGGCGATCGAAGACAGTGGGCGATCAATTCCCAATGCGATCAGCCATGCTGTGAGTCAAATTGCCGATCAGCTAGATGCGGCGGCTATTATGACCCTGACAAAAACAGGAGCCACTGCCCGCAATGTCTCTAAGTTTCGCTCCGCTAAACCCATTTTAGCGATTACGCCTCATGTCGATGTAGCGCGGCAGCTTCAGCTTGTTTGGGGTGTCAAGCCATTGCTTGTCCTTGATTTGCCCTCAACGGGACAGACATTTCAAGCCGCGCTGAATGTGGCTCAAGAGAAAAATCTTCTCTGTGAGGGCGATCTCGTTGTCATGACTGCTGGCACCTTGCAGGGTGTTTCTGGCTCCACCGACCTGATCAAAGTGGAAATGGTTACAGCCGTACGGGGTAAGGGTGTGGGTATTGGTCAGGGCATGATTAGCGGT
>DATNQS010000163.1:0-13839 GCA_036703925.1 Candidatus Sericytochromatia bacterium | reverse complement strand
GGAGCGGTTGACCAAAGAACTTTGGCTACTCGCCAAACCAACTTGGGATTCTTTTGAAAAATATTATAGCCGAATCTTTCTTAAGAAGCAGCACAAAGCTGGCAAAAAGTCCACAAACCAATTGGAGGAGACTGCAATGGTAGTTTTCTAACGATGGCTCCAGCGCTTATGATGAGGTGAAGTCAAACGCCGGGCGTGGTTGCAACCGAGGAAAAGTATGGATACGAGAGCCTTTAAGCGATCGCTGAACAGTTCAGATAATTATCACCGGAAGGGGTTTGGGCACGAAGCTGATGTGTCAGACCAGATGCAGTCTGAGTATCAAAGCGATCTGGTGCAGCAAATTCGCAGCAATAATTTCACCATTCAGCGGGGGGATGTCACGATTCGGTTGGCAGAAGCCTTTGGTTTTTGCTGGGGTGTAGAGCGGGCAGTCGCCATGGCTTACGAAACGCGGCAGCATTTTCCGACTGAGCAGATCTGGATTACCAATGAAATTATTCACAATCCTTCAGTGAATCAGCGCTTGCGGGATATGAAGGTGAATTTTATTAATGTTAAGGATAACGAGAAAGATTTTTCGGGTGTCGATCGCGGCGATGTGGTGATTTTGCCTGCTTTTGGAGCCAGCGTGCAGGAGATGCAGTTTTTGAATGAGCGAGGCTGCACGATCGTTGATACCACCTGCCCCTGGGTCTCGAAGGTTTGGAACACAGTCGAGAAGCACAAGAAGGTAGACTATACCTCCATTATTCATGGCAAATACAACCACGAAGAGACCGTTGCTACTAGCTCGTTTGCAGGTAAGTACCTGATCGTGCTGAATATGGCAGAAGCCGAGTATGTTGCCGACTACATTCTCAATGGTGGCGATCGCGCTGAGTTCATGACAAAATTCAGCCGCGCTTGCTCTGCTAGCTTTGATCCCGATCGCGACCTCGAACGAGTGGGGATCGCTAACCAGACCACAATGCTCAAGGGTGAAACCGAGCGACTGGGCAAACTATTTGAGCGCACCATGATGCGGAAGTATGGTCCTGACCAGCTCAACCAGCACTTCCTAAGCTTCAATACTATTTGCGATGCCACCCAGGAACGTCAGGATGCCATGTTTCAGCTTGTCGAAGAAAAACTGGACTTGATGATGGTCATTGGCGGCTATAACTCGTCCAACACAACGCACCTCCAGGAAATTGCAACCGAGCGCGGCATTCCCTCCTATCACATTGATAGCGCTAGCCGCATTGGTAGTGGCAACCGCATTGAGCACAAACCCCTAAACCGCGACCTGGAGGTAGTTGAGAACTGGCTACCCGAAGGTCCGATTGTCGTGGGGATCACCTCTGGTGCCTCAACACCAGACAAAATTGTGGCAGATGTGCTGGAGAAGATCTTTGAGCTAAAAGCAGCGACCGTGGCATAAGCAGTGCAAACCGCAGAGACGCAGCTTTTTGAGGTCTTCAGCGTCTCTACGGTGATTGCTTTTGTCTAGGCTGATTGTCACTAAACCGAAACGATGTACGGCGAATTGATCGCAGTCGATCGCCCTGCCTGGACGAGCCCCTGGTAGACGATCGCAGCGACCTCTGCTCGTGTTGCCTCGCGGGTCGCATTAAGCTGCCGCACGTTGGGAAAATTCACGACGATTTTTGCCTTCGTTGCAGTTGCTACTTGAACCTGAGCATTTTGAGGCACAGTGGCACGATCGTCGTAGGCATTGAGTAGACTGAGATCACCAGCGGGCAACCCCAAACCGCTTACTAGCGAAAGCCAAACCTGAAGCCGCAGCACATTTTGACCAGGCTGAAAGGTTCCATCGGGAAAGCCAGAGATAAAGCCACCTCGATACGCCTGGTCGATCGCAGGCTTTGCCCAAAAGTTAGCCGGAATATCCGCAAAACTGGACGCAGCACGCTTGGGTGGCGGGTTAAAGGCTTTGGCAATAATGGCGGCATACTGTGCCCGGTTCATGGTGAGATCAGGCTTAAAGCTACCGTCTTCAAAGCCGCTGATGAGATTTTGGTTTGCCAGCCCGGTGATGAAAGCGGCAGCCCAATGTCCTTGAATATCCGTAAAGGCAGACAAGGGCACATCAGGTGTAACGATGAACGGAGAAGCGATCGCCGGTACACGATTCAACGCTACGAGAGTTTGGTAAATAGTCGCGACGACCTCAGCACGGGTGCTATCCCGCATGGGTTCTAGTTGACGGACGTTGGGATGGTTGACAATAATGCGGCGCTGCGTGGCGGTTGCCACCGTTTCAGTGGCATAGCTGGGGATCTGAGCACGATCGCTGTAGACCCCTAATACATCCAACACGCCACCTGTCAGCCCAACGCCACCAATCAAGGAGACGATTAACTGCGCGCGCGTCAGGTTCTGATGAGGACGAAACGTATTGTCAGGGAACCCGGCAATAAAGCCCATCTGATTCGCTTTGGCAATGACTGCCGCCGCCCAAAAGCTTTGCGGTACGTCACTAAAACTCTTAGCAGGCTGTTTGGCAGGCAAATCAAAGGTTTTAGCCAGCACGGCTGCATACTGAGCGCGAGTAATAGGTGCCTCCGGCTTGAAGGTGCCATCGGGAAACCCACTGATAAAGCCTCTGCTGACCAAGCCTTGAATAAAGCTCTCTGCCCAGTGCCCGCGTGTGTCAGTGAAGCCCGCTGGGTTGGTGGGTGGTTGGGTAGGCGCAGGGGTGGGTGCAGGAGTAGCCGTGGGTGCAGGAGTAGGCACAGGTGTAGGTGCAGGAGCAGGAATCTCGTTGCCAACAAGGTCGATCAACCCCTGCACTTTAGTCGGATCAACCTGATTGCCCACGGAAATCAGCGTTAGTCTCGTGCCGTTTTGAATATCAAACTGCCCATTTTGCCGAAAAATATTGCCGCCTGGAGCCTGACTGTTACCCAAATCGGGTAGCGCTGTTTCCGTTACGACTAAGCCGGTTTCTGTGTTGTTCTGGATCACATTGCCACGCAGTACAGCTTTGGATTGCTTGTTGATCACAATACCAGCGCGGTTTTCAGAGATCTGGTTTTCTGCCAACAGCGGCGCGGCACTATCCCCAACAGCGATCCCAAACCCAGTCTGACGACACACATTTTGCCGCCACTCGCCTTTGGAGTTGCGGGTAATTGAAAAGCCGCTGGCGGAGTTTTGGATAGCAACGTTGCCGATCACCAGAGGGCTAGCGGTGCCTGTGGCAAACACGCCCTCTCGCTTGCAGTTGGTAAACGTATTGTTGGCGATCGTGGGATTACTAGACTCAACCCATACCCCTGTGCCGCGAATCTCTGAGTTTGTGACGGTCACGCCCTTCAGTTGAGCATTGTTTGCCAGTTGAAAGGTGACATTCTGATTCGCAAAGGTAGGGCTGGGAAAGATGCCACTACCAGACACCAAAATACCGTTGCCCTTGTTGGCTTCATTGCCCACAACCGTTACGCCAGCAGGAATTTTGATGGGAAAGGTCTCACCAGTAGCAGTGCTGTAAGTGCCTGGGGCAAGTTGAATTGCCGTGCCTGCTTGAGCGCCCTGAAGCGCACGGGTGATCGTTTTAAAGGGAGCCGCCTGGGTTCCATTGCTGCCGTCATTGCCGGTCGTGGCGTTGACAAACTGTGTAATCGATGGAGTCGCTTGCACCATAATGTTCCTTGTTCTCGCCTCATTCTCCAACGATTATTGCCTTCAATTAAAGATTCGGCGATGCTGCGTTGCATTCGTTGATATTTAGCCTCCTTTGTGCAAGACGATGGTTGGGAGGATGAGGGCTGATCGGCAGCGATCGCTTCTACAATAAGCAAAAGGGTTACGCGTGCCGATCGCCCCTTTATTTAGCAAGCTGGGTCGCTCGAAAAAAGCGTTTGGTGGCTCCTTGCTGACCATGCTTGGCTTGCCATGAGAGAGGCACGCGCTGAAAGAAAAACGCACAGCAAAGGGACGTTCAACTATGTGGACAGTCGTCGTTGTCAGCAATCTTGTGATTGGGCTACTCTGCCTGCTGGCGGCATGGCAACTGTGGCACCTTAAGCGGCGCTTGGCAAGGGCAGCAGACACGCTTCTAGCGTTTGAGCGATCGGTGCAGCGTGTACTCGAACGTGCCCCAGATGCCATTTACAGGAAAGATGGTGGTATCCAGCAGTTGCGGGCAACCTATCAGGGGTTGGAACCACAGTGGCAGCGTGCCCAAAAAGCCTTGGCACTACTCAGCTTGGGGCAATCGCTGTGGCAGCGTCGCTTAATGTTTCTCGCACCACGCCCACGATCGACCCGCCAAGCCGCACGCCGATCGCCTTAAAGTGTAGTGCATTGTAGGAAGGCACGCATCTGGCAAGCGTCTGCTAGCCATCGACTGACAACCCTCACGCACAGGCGGTAAATGATTGCGGTAATGTTGGGGTAGATTAGAGGGGATAAGCCAAGCCGGTGTTATTGCTACTGTGTTTGTTTAGCCTGTTGGTCATCAGTCTGTTGGTTACTTATGGCTCACCATTACAGTCAGCGGCGACTGTCAGACTAAACACGTTGCTAACAGTCGTACTGTCTCAAGAAGCGGTTCAGCAAGTCATAGCAATGGGCCATCGTCGCGAATTATAAAGAAAGGGAAGAAGCAAACGATGTCAAACAATCGCTCTGGCGCGTTTTTAGGAGGGTTACTGGTTGGGACTGCGATCGGCACCTTAACTGGTATTTTATTAGCCCCTCGTGCAGGGCGTGAGACCCGTCAGTTTTTGAAAAAATCAGCCGATGCCCTCCCCGAGTTGGCAGAAGACCTATCGAGCAGCGTGCAGCTACAAGCGGATCGCCTGTCTGAATCAGCACTCCGAAATTGGGATGGTACATTAGGGCGGCTGCGAGAGTCGATCGCCGCAGGGCTGGAAGCGTCTCAGCAAGAGCAACAGATGCTAGAGACGGCTGACTTCAGGCGATCGCCTGAGATCGAACCGCCTATTCACGATAATTTGCGCTAGGCGAACCTGTGACTGACCCTTTGTTCTGGCTAGTACTGTCTCTGTTATTCGTCACGGTTAGCCTGACGATCGTGCTGGTAGTAGCCATTCCAGCGCTAAGAGAGCTTGCGCGTGCCTCCCGCAGTGCCGAAAAACTATTCGATACCCTGCGGCGCGAATTTCCGCCCACTCTACAGGCAATTCGTCTCACTGGTTTGGAGATTAGCGACCTGACAGAGGATGTCAGCGAAGGGGTGCAGAGCGCTGGTCAGGTAGTAAAACAGGTAGACCAGAGCTTGACTGACGTGCGCCAACAGACACAGCGCGTCCAGTCCAGTACCCGCAGTGTCGTTGTTGGCATTAAAGCCGCCTGGAGAACGTTTACACGATCGGCTAAACCGTCTGCTCCTCGTCGTCCTGTCGATCGGCTGCCATCCCCCCGTAGCGAAACTGACTTTAGCCCAGCTCTACGAGAAAGCGAACGAATCAGCCAACCCTTACCGGACGGACGCATTGGTGAAAAGAGGGCAGAACCCTTAGCAAGAGTAGAGCGATCGCGATCGTCCGATCCCAACCCCGCTGCTATTCGGAACACGCTCAACCAACCCGATCGTCCCCTAGCAGAACATCAGAGCCTAGACCCAGACGATCATCCTGATACCCAATTGCCTCCTGACCAGCCATAGCAGCAAGGGAGCAATCAAACCCTTTTCCCTAGCCCCTACAAAATCGCTAGGATGGAAGCACGCTACTAGCCGCACCCAACCGCTTGTTGTCACCTATGTCTGAGCCAGCTCCAGCGTTAGGCGCGCCTCAAAGCCTCAATTCGTCAAGCGTCAGTCAATTCAGTCAGGAGCTTGACGAAGCCATTCTCGGCTTTGAAGACATTCAAGCAGAATTAAACTATAAACAAGCTCAAAAAGCGCTTCATGAGCTGGTCGAGAATCTGGACTTGACCCCTCAAGAGCGGCGTGGACTAGAGCCAGAAATTGGTGGACTCGAATCGCTGCTGGACAAGCTCGATCGCCAGGTCGTTCATATTGCCGTTTTTGGTATGGTTGGGCGCGGTAAGTCATCCTTGCTGAATGCCTTACTGGGCGATCGGGTCTTTGAAACGGGACCCATTCATGGCGTCACCCGTGACTCTCAAACCGCAAGCTGGAACATCAAGCGCGAAGCCATTGCTGGCAGTAACCGTCCCATCCTGCGCGTTGCTCTACCCAGCGTTGGTGATTCTCACATTGAACTCATTGACACTCCCGGCATTGATGAAGTCAATGGCGAAGCGCGAGAAGCCCTGGCACGGCAGGTTGCGAAGCAAGCAGACTTGATCCTATTTCTAATTGCAGGCGACATGACGAAGGTGGAATACCAGGCCTTGTCGGAATTGCGTGATGCCAGCAAGCCCATCCTCTTGGTGTTCAACAAAATTGACCAGTATCCCGATGTCGATCGCCTTGCCATCTACCACAAAATTCGAGACGAGCGCGTGCGCGAACTGCTCTCCCCCGATGAAATTGTCATGGCAGCGGCATCGCCGCTACAGGCAAAGGCAGTGCGCCGTTCCGATGGTCGCGTCGCTGCACAACTCAGCACAGGCGAACCTCAAATCGACGAACTCAAGCTAAAAATCCTCGAAATTCTCTATCGCGAAGGCAAAGCACTCGTTGCCCTTAACACGATGCTGTTTGCCGACGATGTGAACGAGCGCCTGGTCGATCGCAAAATGGTCATCCGCAATCAGAGCGCCGATCGCGTGATCTGGAACGGTGTGATTACGAAATCAGTGGCGATCGCGCTCAACCCCATCACAGTCGTTGATATCCTCAGCAGCGCCGTGATTGATGTCGCGATGATCCTTTCCCTCTCCAAGCTGTACGGCATCAGCATGACCCAACATGGTGCCATCAGCCTGCTGCAAAAAATTGCCCTGGCAATGGGTGGCGTAACAGCCGGTGAACTGCTGGCAACGCTGGGACTCGGCTCGTTGAAAAGCTTGCTTGGTTTAGCGGCACCTGCAACAGGCGGTGTATCACTCGGAGCTTATATGTCGGTCGCTCTTACCCAGGCAGGCGTTGCAGGTGTTTCAACATATGCGATCGGACAAGTCACTAAAGCCTACCTCGCCAACGGTGCCTCCTGGGGTGATGATGGACCCAAAGCCGTTGTTACCCGCATCCTGGCTTCCCTCGACGAAACCTCTATCCTCAACCGCATTAAAGATGAGTTACGCGCTAAACTCGATTTGAAGCAGCGACGAACTGATTGAATCGAATCATCAAAATAAACTGTTAGGTTCCTTTCGGCTCTGAAATTTGTAGGTCACGGCAGATTTTGCGAACAAGCAAATCATTCACTTCTCGATGTCACGGAATCGCTGAAGGCTGCTGAACAAGACGGTTAACATAAATGGTATGGTTGCCGCCTTCCCGCAAAAACTTACAGCCATGACTCTCAAGATGCGCCAGGACGAGCGCGAGCTTCGCTATTTTGCTCAGGATGAAAGTCGGTTTGGACTCAAAACTCTCATCGAACGATTGCTTACTGCTTGTGGTGTCAAACCGATTGGACAGTGGCAATGGTTATTCAAAGCATTCTGGCTCTATGGTGCGGTTGAACCGCTAACAAGAGAGTCGTTCTTTTTGCAGTTTTCTCATGTCGATACTCAGTGCCATCAATGGTTCTTGAGTGAGTTTTCCAAGGCGTATCCTGATAGTCTCAACATTCTTCAAGTTGATAACGGACGGTTTCACACCAGCCAAGACCTGGTTATGCCTGAGAATGTGATTTTGTTGTTTCAACCACCTTACTCTCCAGAGCTAAATTCAATAGAACGCTTGTGGGCATATCTCAAAGCTAATCTCAAGTGGGCAGTATTCAAAACGCTAGACCAATTACAAACCAAAGTCGATCAACTCTTAGCTGCATTAACACCTGAAATCATTGCTTCCATCACAGGTTATGCCTTCATCCTAGATGCTCTATCTGCCCTAAATACCATTTAAATTGGTATTACAACGAGACAGCACCGGACGATTACACCAGGGACAGAGTACCCAAAGCGCGTCCTCAAACTCTGCTAGTCAGGGAAGGTAGTTAAACCGGAACACCATCATTCCATATGGCTCTTGAGGTTATTTAATGGCTTTGAAGCGACCAAAGAGCGCAGGCAGGTAGGTTTCATAGCGATCGTTAGACAGGTACATGGCATCAATCGTGCAGCTACCACAGCCCTGCGATCGCTCGTTCAACAAATTAGTCAACACGTAGGAGGAGACACCCGCCCAAGGGAAATGCCCCGGTGGTGCCGCTGTGGTGTAATTCAGTTCCGTGTCTAAGCGCCATAGGGTGCCACTTATCTCCATACCAACGGGATTGTTTTGAGGCAAGGGCTGGGTTCTGCGCCATCCCACTCTTTGAGCAAAGCGTTCTGTCTGCACTTTGGCATTCTTAGAGCCTTTTGCTACTTGTTGCCAGAGCCGCTGTTGAGCACTAAAGCCAAAGCGCCCACCGCTAGCGTTTGACCAGAGCGTATCAATGGTTTTCAGGTCTGCTAGTGGCAGGCGAGGCAGAACGTCTTTGCTGCTGTACAATAAATCGCCTTGCGGTCCGGCTAACCGTTGAAGGATTGCGCGTGTCTCAATATCGGCTGCTTGCCAATCTTTGGCTGCTAAAAGACGTTGCAAACGGCTGTAGTTAATCCGCCATTTTGAGGCAGCTTTGGGATCAGGACTGACATCAAAAGTAAAACTGGTAAGAACGTCCTGAAACGTTTTTCGGATCGGCGCTTTGGCATCGGCATACCCTGCCTTTAAGCGAAAAACATACCGCCCATCCGGGCTGCTAAAGAGCACATTATCAGACTCGTAAAGCCCGGTGGATGTATAGGCGATCGCAGCCTGCCCAGCCACAGTAAGGGGGCGATCGTCCTTCCGGCTAAGCTCGCCTTTCCATTGGGTCAGCGGCAACCGTTTAGCATTGTTGTAAACGGTAATGCTAATGATAGGAGGCGTTTCAGGCAGAGACGTGCGGTTCACAAAATCAGCTTTTTGCCACAGTTCCAACACCTCTAACGGGATTGGTGTTACTGGCTTGGTTTCGGAGGGTGTAACGGTGTAACCACTGGGAGCCACAATACGAAAGCCAAAGCGATCGCTCAGGTAGAAGACATCGCGTATGGGCTTAGGTACAGGCTTGGAATTGATTGATGGATTGGCAGCAACCACCTTGTCTACCTGCGTTTGTGTAGGCAAGAAAAATAAGGAAGTGGCGCTACCAAGTACCAAACAGGCTAGAAAGCTAAGAGTAAAAGTGCGTTTCATGGGACTAACTTAAACAAAGTGACGATCGCAAGACGGTTCAGTAGACAGACTTGCAGCAACAGGCTTAAATTCAATGGGCGATCGGGCGATTCCTTAAAGAACGTTTGGCAGAAACACTGGTTGCCAATGCCAGGGAAGCGATAGTAAAACTCAGACCACTTTCTCCACTTGCTCTCCCTCAATCCCCTTAGGCAAGAGGAAGCCGCAGGCAGGAGGATCTTGCTCTGTGGCGTGTAAAAAGGGCATTGGTCTAAACCGATAGTAGCTTCGCTGCATGGTTTACCAGGGAAGCGTTTCTGAATTTGAAACCGTTCTGAGAATCCATCGTCTGAGAGACTTGTTTGCATTTCTGCAACCACGAATGGGTTAGCCCTTCGACCTGGTTACGGCAAGAGAAGCCTAAACGATTGATCTATTTCTTATACCGTTTTGACTGGTGAATGCGACACATAAAAGTCCGCTGTCTTCGCCATCCTGTGTGGTAAAGGGGACTGGGCAGTTGGTCTAAGGATCTGCCGCCTTCATGATTTCAATTGGTATGAAAAACTTTTGTTAGTTTAAGCTGCATATAATTAACGCCTCTGAAGCCTATTAAAAGTTATCGAAGTAATGTCAAAATGCTAAAGAATGAGCCATCATATTATATTTTTCACTATCTAATTCACTCCAACTATTAATTCATTAACTTCCTCAAGTGTAGGTTCTCGTTCTTTCTTATAAGCACATAAATTACATAAGTCAGCTAAAAATTGAATTTTTCGCCATGTTGCAGTTTCGTAGATTTCTGCCTGCTTTAGTGGATCATTTAAATCGCTTACAGTTGGATTACGTTTGGGGATTTTGACTTGACGATCAGCCGCAACTCTTTGCAGATAATCTTCTAAGACAACGCCAACTAGCGCCCCGACTGCTCTTGGGCTGACCTTTTTGAGCTTTTCTGCCATCATTAACTCTGCGTCTTGGATCTCAGTCAGCAAGCCTCCTTGTAAGTAGCTAGGCGTAATTATTTATAAGAGGTCTTTCGACTTCGCTCAATGCTCTCAGTCCTATGTGGGGGCGGGTTGAGCGCAGTCGAAACCCGGTCTCTAAGTAGTGTTTAATTTAGCCCTCCTACTTAACAGTCTTTTGAACTCAACCAGTACGCAAGCTATTAAACAGTCTTCAAAGCTAGATTTAGCGCTTCTGGCAGTGGGGGCAGTAGTAGATACGACGACCCCCAGCAATCTCTTTGAGGATGGCAGTGCCGCAGACATAGCAAGGCTGACCATCGCGGTTGAAGACGTAAAAGCGGTATTGCTGGCGAGAAAAGCCTTGCTGTTTAAGTTGAGCAACAGTGTCCAAATTGTTGGTGATGCCTTTAGTCAAATAGGACTGGCGACTAACTGCGATCGCTCCCTTCGCTAGGCCATCAATCTGCTCCGGCGTGCAGTCGAGCGGTCGTAGAGATGGATGCACTCTCGCGACAAATAGCACTTCGCTGCGGAGATAGTTACCAAGCCCGCACAGAAAGCCTTGATCGAGCAATAGACTGACCAACCCACGACGGTAAAAGCGTTTGTCGAGGAAGCGATCGCGCACTTGATCGACAGTCGTAGCGTCATCCAGCACATCGGGTCCTACGCGACTAAGGAACGGATGGCTGGTGATCTGTTCGTTTGTGATGACATCAATCTCTGATGCGCTGTAGAGAAGCGCTGCTTTTTTAGGCGTGTGGATTGCCAGACGCAGTTGACGATTTGTGGTTGGGTAGGAGTTGGCTTTCTGGATATACCATTTGCCATAAAGCTGGTTGTGGCTGTAGATATTAAGCTGATTCTGAAAACGAATGAGCATCGCTTTGCCCTTTGATTGCACTGCCCAAATCTGCTCGTTGACAAGGATGGCTTCGTAAGGCTGCAAGCGTTCAAAGGCAAAGAAAATATGGGTGAGCGGTGTGTGGGCGATCGCCCGTGCCACGGCATCCGCTGCTTGTTTAATTTCGGGTCCTTCAGGCATGAGGTTTTATTGACCAAACTCTAGCCGCGCTTGTTCGACCAATTCAACGGTAATCACGTCTAGTTCGGCGGCACGTGCCAAATGCTCAATCCGTTCTCTGGCTTGAGAGCGCACAAAAAAAGGAATGTTTTGTAGTTTTGCCTTGGCTTCCGGTGTCCATGTAGGAGGGTCTACCATAGCGAAGTCTGCCTTTGCGTCAAGATGTGAAGCTAGGTTTATTCTATCGAAACCTGTCACTGGAATCTGCGATGCCGCTTCGCTACACCGCTGCACTACTTACATTAGCAACGCCAAATTTTGATGCCTTGACACAGTTCTACAGCCAGTTTTTGAGCTTAGAACCAGCAGTCTTGCTTCCTAACGTTTACGCCGAATTCCATCTACCCAGGCTCAAACTCGGCATTTTTCGTCCCAAAGCCACTTCACCTACTCCCCGCTCCCCACTTCTCACTCCCCCTTCGTCCACTGGCATGAGCCTGTGTTTGGAAGTAGAAAACCTGGACGCCGCGATCGCCCACCTGACCCAACTCGGCTATCCACCATCTGGTGACATCATCACCGCATCTCACGGCAGAGAAATATATGCTTATGACCCCGATGGCAATTGGCTGATCTTGCATCAAGCCACGATCACCTACAATGAAAGCTAGCTCTTCTTAGTAGCTGCAATGGTACTCCAGGCAAACCATCCACTAACGTTGCAAGCGTTTCTCGCACTTCCCCCAGGCGAGGGCGACATAACGTATGAACTGATTGATGGTCAGGCAGTCCCCAAGATGTCTCCTAAAAAAAACCACTCTAAGCTGACCCGTGTTTTCCTCTACCTGATTGATGCATGGAGCGATGGGCGCGGTGAGGTATGTCCAGAACTGGCAATTACCTTAACTTGCAAGGGCAAAAGCTGGGTGCCTACACCTGATCTTCTGTATATTGCAAACGAACGGCTACCTGCTGATTGGGATGAGGATGGGGCGTGTTCAGTGCCGCCGGATCTCGCGATCGAGATTATTTCGCCCGGTCAAACATTTGGGCCATTAGCTGCAAAAGCGAGGGCGTATCTAGATGCCAACGTGTTGCGGGTTTGGGTTGTCGATAGCAAAGCCCGAAGCATTACCGTCTTCTATCCCGATGCGCCACCTCAAACCTATATGGGCGATACACTGCTCACAGATAAGTTTTTTGAGGGGTTAGCATTTACCGCAGAGCAAGTTTTTCAGAAAGCAGGCATCCCGTTAGGTTAGCAGTAGAGCGTCATGGTTAAATTTGGTGTGATTGTCTTTCCCGGTTCCAATTGCGATCGCGATGTTGCTTACGTGACCGAATCACTGTTGCAGCAGTCAACACGCATGGTTTGGCATGAAGAAAGTGATCTGTCTGACCTGGATGCCATTATCGTTCCCGGTGGCTTTAGCTATGGGGATTATTTGCGCTGTGGGGCGATCGCGCGGTTCTCGCCAGCGATGCAAGCAACCATCAAACACGCTGAACAGGGAAAGTTAGTTCTGGGCATCTGCAACGGGTTTCAGGTATTGACTGAAGCGGGATTACTGCCTGGGGCACTGGTGCGAAATCGAGATTTGCATTTTATCTGCGATCGCGTTCCCTTGCGCGTTGAGCGAACCGATTTACCCTGGACGCAACACTATCCAAGTGGAGCCGTCATTACGCTGCCGATCGCGCATGGTGAAGGCAACTACTACGCCGATGCGGAAACGCTGGCAGACTTGGAAGCGAATGGTCAAATTGTGTTCCGCTATGCCACAGCCGACAGCAACATTGACCCATCCAACAACCCCAATGGATCGCTTAATAATATTGCTGGCATCTGCAACCGCAAAGGCAATGTGTTGGGCATGATGCCTCATCCAGAACGCGCCTCCGATGCCATGCTCGGTGGTACAGACGGATTGCAGTTGTTTAAAGGCATTTTGACGGCGATGGGCGATCGCTTAGACGCTAGTGAGAAACGGTTAATAAGGTAGCTTGGGTTTACCTAACGGAGCTTTAAGCTGCGATAGCGTTTATGGATATCGATCGTCGATGAGTAGTCGCTTAGAACCTTATCTGGCGATCAGCCCCAAAACTGCATGACGGGTAGCAATAAAAAAATCCCTGACATGAAGCCAGGGATTGATCAGGGTGCATCTACCATTCCTCTATTCTGCTAACACCGATCGCATCAGGATAAATCGCGGAGATGTTTGATGCGATCGCACCCTTTTCTGCTTACCCGTTCGGTTGAGCGCTTATGTCGAAGCCTCACTCCTTACCGCCAAGTGCTTCTCCAACGTAGTCACCAGCGTTGCTTTCGGCACAGCACCCACCACTCGATCGATAGTTTGCCCATCTTTAAAGAGCATCAGTGTGGGAATGCTGCGAATCCCATACTGGCTGGCAACGTCGGGGTTATCGTCTGTGTTGAGCTTGATGACTTTGACTTGTCCGGCATATTGCTCTGCCAGTTCAGCAACAACCGGGGCAACCAGCCGACAGGGACCACACCAGGGTGCCCAAAAGTCTACAAGGACGGGCAAATCGCTTGCCAGCACTTCGTCTCGAAAGCTGGAGTC
>DATNQS010000162.1:0-4586 GCA_036703925.1 Candidatus Sericytochromatia bacterium | reverse complement strand
CAGTCAGCCCTACATCAGCAAGAAATTCCTGCACATCCTTCACTTTCGCAGCAAAGTCTTTGGCTCGCTCTCCGTACTCAGGGTCATCCTGCAAAATGCTGCCGTACTCCTTGAGCGTATGCCCGCAACCAGACGCATTGATGATAATGGCATCCAGGTTTGTACCTGCAAAGCTGTCAATGAGCTGGCGTGCCAGCGTTTTAGTTTGGTCTTCTTGCCCCTGGTGATGGGTGAGCGCACCGCAGCAGCCCTGGGCCGATGGAACAATTACTTCGCAACCATTGGCAGTGAGCACGCGCACAGTCGCGTCATTCACTTCGGGGTTGAAGAGGCGTTGGACGCAGCCAAGCAGCAAGCCCACTCGATAGCGCTGCTTGCCCTGCGCTGGAATGACCTCAGGCAAGGAGTCTTGAAACGCCTGGGCAGAAATGGGTGGCAACATAGACTCCATGGCTGCCAGTTGGGGCGAAACCGACTTCAGAAAACCCAGCGATCGCACCAAGCGCTGCAACCCTGTTTTCTGATACAGCCCGAGGGGACGCAGCATGAGCCGGAGCCGATCGGGATACGGAAAGGTGGAGAAGATGAGACGACGCAAGAGCGTTTCAGGGAGCGATCGCATCTGGTTCCGTTCGACTTGCGATCGGGTCGACTCAATCAGCTTGTCGTAGCGCACCCCAGAAGGGCAGGTGGTCACACAGGCAAGACAGCCCAGGCAGGAATCAAAATGCTGCGTCGTTGCAGTAGACAGGGGAATTTGTCCCTCATTCACCCCATCCATGAGGTAAATCCGTCCTCTCGGCGAATCCATCTCTTTGCCAAGCACCCGATAGCTAGGGCACGTGGAGAGGCAAAACCCACAGTGAACGCAAGCGTCGATCAGGGTAGGATCGGGGGGATTGTGCGCGTCAAAGGATAACAGAGAAGGGCTAAAGTCTAAATTCGGGCCTAGCTCATCCCCTTTTAGCCTTACTCCTTTATCCGTGCCCTCAGCGTCCTTAGTCTCAGACTCAAACTTTTCGTAACTAGCACTCATGACTTAAATTCCGCCTACAAATCGGTGGGGACTCAAACGGTTGGATGGATCAAATTGTTGTTTTAATTGGCGCATCAGGTACAGTGCATTGCCGTTGTAACCCCAGACATCGATCGCCTGTTTGAGCGCCACGGGAGCCTGAAGGATAGAGAGAAAACCGCCATTTTCCTGACAGCATGAGCGAATGTTTAAAAGGGTTTCTGGGGGAGTAGCGGCATCTAGCAAAAGCCGACCCAGTCCACTAGCAGCATGGATCTGTGCAGAAGGGACGTGCCCAGAGTGTCCAGAAGGGAGCTGCCCAGACTGCGGTGCGATCGTTAGCTCATTGTGATGCTTAGTAAGCATGGCTAACAATGCCACCGTTGCGGAGGGGCGTATCCCTATTTTGCAGGTTATGGCATCGATCGGGGGAGCCTCAGTCAACCGTTCTCGTAAGCGTTGCCATAGCGCCGTGTCATCAGTGCCCGAGAAAGAGGCGATCGCCAGACCCAATGCCTTGCTGAGTTCAACCATCCGGTTGGTTTGTTCCTGTACGCTTGGCATCATGCTTTGAAAGCGGACGGCAAGCGCAGTGCCCTTCCCCACGTCCATCGCGGCAGCAAGCGATTCAGACAAAAGATCAGCGCTGGCAGGCGTTAAGGACGAACTGAGTAACATTTGGGTCGCGTGCGCGATCGCAGCAGCCTCTCCACTTAGCACAACCGTTTCCGATGCTTCGGGCAAGGGATACACCCGCAACGTCGCCTGAGTGATGATGCCTAACGTACCGTAAGAGCCAGTAAAAAGCTTCATCAAGTCGTAGCCTGCGACGTTTTTCACGACACGACCGCCCGCTTTGGCAACCTGCCCATCGGCTCGGACGATCGACACGCCCAGCAACAGATCGCGCACACCGTTGTAGCGTTGACGTAGCGAACCTGTATCGGCTGTCGCAATGATGCCGCCGATCGTAGCGTGGTCTGGATAAGCAGGGTCGATCGGCAAATACTGTCCTGCGGTTGCCAGAGTTGCCTGCACATCGGCAAAGCGCATTCCCGCTTCTACCGTTACTGTCAAGTCGCCGATCGCGTGGTCAATCAGTCGCTTTAGCCGCTCTGTACTCACGACCAGCAACGGTAAAGTCTTCTCTTCGTCCTTCAGCCCTCTGCCCTCATCCCTCAGCCCTCCGACCAGACCACCCCATGCCAATTTGCTACCCACACCACAGGGTAAAAGCGGCTGGCGATCGTCTGCCTGCACTAGAGTAGCCAATGCGGCTGGCGTACCAGGATAGGCAACACCACTCACGGTAACGTCAGGAGCAATTGCCTGGGCGAGCGAGGCTTGTTGGGCCGCAGGCAATGTCTCCCAGGCTTGCACCTCTACCGCTTCAGTCAGGCTCTCAAAGGTTGGGCGATCGGCGCGATTTTCTGCGGAATGTATCCCCATGCGTTGCATCAATTGAAGGCTCATAGCCTACTCTAACAGTCACACGGATGACAATTGTGAATCAGCTAAATACACGCACGACGAAGCCTTCAAAATCAACACACAATAGAAGATAGACCTGCTGATAGTGGTTAGATGGTCAAAACCTAATCGCGCCCGCGGCTAAACACGGCTGAACAGTTTGTTGCCGATCACTCCATCACCAAGTACAGTTGACAAGTTATTTAAGTAGGGGAATATTGCAGCAATGTCGGATTTTGGTATGCCCCCTACATTATCGTGACATTGAGAACAAGCAAGCGATGAAAAGAATTCTGGTCATTGAAGATGATCCCTTCATTCGGGAACCGCTTCTAGAGTTACTGGAGCTTGAAGGCTACAGCGTTCTGGGGGCTGAGAACGGCAAAATTGGCGTTGAACAGGCACAGGAGCATTTGCCCGATTTAATTTTGTGTGATGTGACAATGCCGCAGCTTGATGGCTATGAGGTGCTAAGAACCCTGCGGCAGCACACTGCTACGGCTGCCATTCCCTTCATCTTTCTGACAGCACGGGGCGCAAAGACCGATTTTCGTCACGGCATGGTATTGGGTGCAGATGACTATTTAACGAAGCCTTGTGATGCGAATGAATTGCTGACTGCGATCAACAGCCGCTTTAGTAAACAGGCAGTGTTAGTTGAACAGTCCCAACAACAGCTCGAAAGTTTGAGAAGCAGTATTGCGCTGTCATTGCCCCACGAACTACGAACGCCTCTGAACGGCATTTTGGGGCTTGCCGAAGTGATTATTGACGATTACAAAAATATTGATCGACGGGAAATACTTGAACTAACGCAAGGTATCCATAGTGCTGCCGAGCGGCTCTATCGGCTCATCCAAAACTTTTTGCTCTACTCTGAACTAGAAATTACCGCCCGTGACAACGATCGCCTCGCGTTACTGCGTAGCGGTGAGACACGCATTCCTGCGGCGCTAATTATCACTGTGGCAACGGCGATCGCCAAGCAAGAAAAGCGCGAAGCCGATTTGCATTTAGATTTGCAAAATATCAAAATCCAGATCTCGGATCTAAAACTCAAAAAGGTGCTGGAAGAGCTGATTGATAATGCTTTTAAATTTTCGGCGGCAGGTACTCCCATTCATTTATTTGCCAGGATCATTGACGGCGGACTGAAGCTGACAATTACCGATCGCGGGCGGGGCATGACCGCAGAGCAGCTTGCTAGTCTGGGTGCCTATATGCAGTTTGAACGCAAGTTTTACGAGCAGCAAGGGTCGGGGCTGGGCTTTGCTATTGCCAAACGCCTGATCGAGTTGCACGGCGGCGACATCACAATTGACAGTATCCCAGAGCAGCAAACTACGGTACAGGTAAAGTTTCCAGGTTGCCAGAGCTAATGCAGCTAGAGAACGCCAGGAAGGGGCACAAATTAAAGAAGGGATTCAATCAAGCCGATTTTTTCATGTAAAGGCACGGACTGTCTTAGCGTAGCTATGCCAAAAGCGATTGTCCCTACAGATTGCTAGGCTTTCATATTCGGTTATCTAGCTACTACCGAACCTGAACTGTCCTTGCCCTTCAATTAGGAGAAGCGACGGAAAACCCCACTGAAAAGACGGTTTTCCGCTGCATGAAACGGTTCGGGAATAAGTTTTTATCGGTAACTACAACTGTACCTTGACGGTTTGCCCCAATGTTGTAACGCCCTGGCTGGCTTACATTAGATTCATTGGCGCTATTGGTAAAGCTGACTGCTAAAGACATCGTTTTACTAACAGTATTGCCAGCCTTTCTCACTATCTCAACGGTTAATGTTGCAACGCTATCAATTTTCGCCTCGCTTACCGCAGCGCACTATTTCTCAAGTTCCATCGCTTTCAAGAGGTCCTTCCACCATGTCACTCATTCGCTGGCAACCCTGGCAAGAAATCGAAACTTTGAGTCGTCAATTCGATCGACTGTTTGATGATTTCCCCCCTGTCAATCGTACGACTGCTCCTGCTGCCCCCACATGGACACCCGCGATCGAACTCAAAGCGACTGATGCAGCTTTTGTGCTTCGCGCCGAACTTCCCGGTTTAACTGCTCAAGACCTGGACATTCAGGTGACTCGTGACAG
>DATNQS010000161.1:0-6907 GCA_036703925.1 Candidatus Sericytochromatia bacterium | reverse complement strand
TTGGTAGATGACGAAGTAGAAATGGCAGACCCGTTGAGCCTCCTTTTGACCCGTGAAGGCTATGCAGTGGACGTGGCGTATGACGGCGATCGTGGCAATCAGTTGGCACAGCAGGAGCACTACGATCTGCTGATTCTGGACTGGATGTTGCCCTGCTATTCAGGGCTAGAGATTTGTCAGCAAGTGCGATCGCGCGGTGATACGACACCCGTTCTGTTCTTGACGGCAAAGGACACCATCGACGATCGGGTAGAGGGGTTGGATGCTGGAGCCGATGATTATCTCATCAAACCGTTTGAACTACGGGAACTGCTGGCTAGAGTCCGAGCGTTGCTGCGTCGTCCCGCCGCCTTAGAGCCTGTTGCACCAAGCCAACGGTTGCAGGTGGATGATTTAGAACTCGACGTGAGTAATCAGCTTGCTTACCGTCAGGGGCGGGCGATCGAGCTTTCCGAGAAAGAAGCACAACTGCTGGCATATCTGATGCGCCTGCCGAACCAAATTCTCACCCACGAACAAATCCACCAGCATCTATGGGGCGACAGTGTAGAAAAACCTACCAGCAACGCTCTTGCCGCTCAGATTCGGCTACTACGACGCAAAATTGAAGCCAACGGTGAACCACCCCTAATCACCACAGTCTACGGAAAAGGCTATCGGTTTGGCGTTTCGGCAGAGTAACGGTTGACGTGTAAGAGCATACGTCTGCTTTGGCAGAGGTCTGAAAATAGCCCTTTTGGTACTGTCTTAGCGTCCTATGCCAGAGGCTATTGTCCTTAACGCTTAACGTTCACAGGCGATTTATAGCAAAAAGATGAAGGATAAAGGATGAAGGATGAGTAGAAGCCCTTGCTCAAAGGAGGTTCCAAGGTTTATGTCTGTTCTAACGTTCTTTTCAACTGCTATAAGTCCTTAAAATTAAGTCTCGCTACTATGCCACCTTCACGATAATTATCCCTGGGGTAGAGATTTAAAGGTTTGATGAAGGGTAAGATAAAGTCCCGTTTTTAGTTTTGTAGTGCACACTACCGTTCACTAAATCACAGATTATTCATGCCAATTTTCGGACTTGTATGGGTTGCCTCCTGGGTTGGCTGCTTTTTTTCGTCTAGCCAAGACCTGTTACGAGCGCCTGCTGCTTTAGCCCGTGTTTTACCACTTCAAGCCGTTTACAGGGTAAGTGGTGCTGGTGACGAACGATCGACTGCTGCCAGCCACGATCGGGCCATCTCAATGCTGCCCTCGCAGCAAGGGCAACCATCTGGTTCCTTAGGGCAAATTGCGCCCCAGGCTCAAGCTCTTTCTTTAGCACTGGCGTTCGATGCCAGTAGTATCCTGCCAACCTCAGTTGATTTTCTAGGCGCGTTTAAAAACTTCTTCTCAAGCTTTCAAAGATTTACAGCGTCTCGCTCCACTCCACCTGTCGTTGTGGTTCAGGCAGAACCTAAGCGAGCGACAAAAACAAGCATCAAGCCGGTAAGCTCTGGGCTGGGCTTTGGTCACTGTCTGTCGATCGCTCAACGTAATGCCAACACAGGTGGTCCAAACCTCCGCCTTAAGCATCAGACCAAAAGCCTGTTTCAGGTCAAGATTAAAGACTCTATTGTTGGCTCTGTCTCTAGTCAACGGCAGGCAAAGCAGCTTGCTAATCATCTTGAGCAGGCTTTGGATAGTGCCACTGCAAGTAAGGCTAAAGTCCCCTTTGACCAGTTGCAGCCTAGTTTAATCAATGGTGTTCCCGGTGGAAAATTGGGCGATCGCGTCTTATTTACTATTGATCAGCAGATGGCTAACCAGTGGGACTGTCACCCCGAAGTTTTAGCAATTCAGTGGGTCAACGCTTTGCGAACTGCGTTAGCCGAGCCGCCTCTGGCACTTGCCGACGCGCAGGCAAAAATGCGTGGTTTGCAGGAAACTGGGGAGCGACTGGAGGGCATCGCTTCCTGGTATGGTCCTTACTTTCACGGGCGGCAAACAGCGACAGGCGAACGGTTTAACCAAAATGACTTCACAGCCGCTCATCCATCGCTGCCCTTTGATACCTATCTAAGAGTGACCAACCGCAACAATGGGAAAGCTGTCATCGTACGAGTCAACGATCGTGGTCCCTACTTCGACAACCGTACGTTAGACCTGTCTCGGGAAGCCGCTCGGTCTCTAGATAGCGAAACCAATGGCATTGTGCCAGTAGAAGCTGAAATCATGCAGCCCGTCACGTCAACCGCTGATCTAAGTAAGTCGATCGCTCGCGGGCTATAGCGTTTTGCTGAGCGGCAAAATAATATGGCGGTTTGCATCGATGACTAGCCGCCCTTCGCCACGAAGCTGACCCAGCAGCCGGGTAACGGTGACGCGAGTAGTACCGATGGCACTTGCCAGGTGTTGATGGGTCAGCCGTACGCTGAGGCGAGTGCCGCCAGCAACTGGTTGCCCTATTTCCATTTGTAGCAACAGCAGCAATTGCCGCAGCCGATCTTCTACCCGTCGATAGCCTGCCATTGCCAGCATTGCTTCGGTTTGCCGCAGCCTGCGTACTGTATGACGCCCCACTTCTTGGGCCAGGGTGGGTGATTGATCTATCTCGGCGATCGTCAGCCCCATTACATCAACATCTGACAGCGCTGTTGCCTGATAGGGATAAATGAGCGTTAGCGGCAACCCAAACGGCATAGAAGGACCTGCTAACCCTAACAAGGCATCGTCACCATTTTGATACAAGGTACTAAGCTGCACCACACCCCGGCAGACAACCCATACGTCCTGAGGATTCATGGGAATCGTTTGTCCGGCCCGAAAGGAACTCAGGTTTCGCCCTTGATAGAGTTCTTCCAGAAATTGACGCAGATCAGGCTGGACGGCATCTCTAGAAGCGTAGGCTTGCAGCATAGAGCTTATAAATGTGATGGGGAGCACCATAAGCCTAGAACCTGTATTTCAAGGGAAGTTAATTAGAAGGTTGGCTTTAGGTTAAGTTTTGCTGATGAAGCACGATCGCCAGCAGCCTGTAGCGCGATGAATCCAACACCATTACAAACCTACACCTCACTCCCTACACCCTATCCCCACATTCCTTATTCCTTCCCCTTCCACGCATCAATCAACTCATCCACCGTCAGACCCAAAATGCGCGCCAGTGGGTTAAGTTGGTTACTTTCAATGTCTTCGTTTAGATAAATCGCCTGTAGCTCAACGCGGGACAGCCGAAACGTATCGCAGAACTTGGCAAACTCCTCATCGTTCAAGTCCAGGTCTTCCTGACGTTGTTTTAATAACAGAGCGACTAAAGCCGTACCGCTTGTAGGGCTTACTGCTTTAGCAATGTACTGCTGCATCAGTTCGCCAACACCCATCGCACTACCACCTGATCGTGCTGTTAAGTCATAGCAAGCTAACTCCAGCGCTTTATACAACTGTTCCCCCTCAGTCAACTGTTTCACGATATGACGAGCATAGGCTGGTTGACAAAAGCCAATCACCTTACCCTCATGCGTTAGAGGAATGAAAGATTCGTGGTTATTGAAAGCCCAGGTCGATAACTGTGGCATTTTCGCCATGTTGATTCTCCAGAAGGCATAAGTGGATTCTGAGTGATCAGTTGTACCAGGTGACAGGGGCGGTAACGTTCGCTTTCAACGTCCCTGACCTGTTCTAGCGGCTATCACGCATGGCGCTATTTTATTGGCTGAATCTACTTATGGGAGCGTTTTAAGTACGTGTGTTAGTCGCTCAATGAGTTGGTCAATGTGGCTTGTCTCGATCGTGAGTGGTGGCGACAGGGCAATAATATCGCCGGTTGTGCGGATCAACAGCCCTTGCTCAAAGCAGTTGACGAGGCATTCGTAGCCACGGGCACCGGGAGTGCCAGACGATGCCAATTCAATGCCAGCGACCAAACCCATATTGCGAACGTCAATCACGTGGGGTAAGCCTTTGAGCGAATGGACAGCGTTTTCCCACTCGCTAGAGAGCCGACGTGCGCGATCGAACAAGCCCTCTTTTTCGTAGATGTCCAGTGTCGCTTCAGCCGCAGCACAGGCAACAGGATGACCAGAGTAGGTGTAGCCGTGGAAGAGTTCGATCGCGCTATCGGGTCCATGCATAAAGGCATCATGAATGCCCTGCCGTGCAAAGACTGCACCCATCGGGACAGTGCCATTCGTGATGCCTTTTGCCACCGTCACCAGATCGGGCATCACGCCAAAATGCTCGGTTGCAAAGCCTGAACCCAAGCGCCCAAAGCCCGTAATCACTTCGTCAAAAATCAACAGAATGCCATATTTGTCGCAGATGGTTCGCAAGCGTTCAAGATAACCTTTGGGTGGCACTAGCACTCCCGTTGAGCCAGCCAGCGGTTCTACAATTACAGCGGCGATCGTTGAGGCATCATGCAGCGTCACGATGCGCTCCAGTTCATCTGCTAGATGTGCGCCCCACTCAGGCTGACCACGAGTAAACGCGTTGTGTTCAAGATTATGCGTATGCGGCAAGTGATCCACACCGGGAATCATGCTGCCAAAAAACTTACGGTTTGGCGCAATACCACCCACTGAGATGCCACCAAAACCAACGCCATGATAGGCACGCTCTCGCCCAATCAGCCGGGTACGTGCGCCCTCCCCCCGCACACGATGGTACGCCAGCGCTATTTTGAGGGCAGTATCCACCGACTCAGAACCAGAATTGGTAAAAAAGACGTGGTTTAGATCGCCCGGAAGCATTTTAACCAGCCGATCGGCAAGGGCAAATGGACCCGGATGCCCCATCTGAAACGTCGGTGCAAAATCAAGTTCCATCACTTGAGCGTGTACGGCTGCCGCAATCTCTTCGCGACTATGCCCTGCATTGACGCACCACAAACCGGCAGTGCCATCCAGCACTTCACGCCCATCAACTGTTGTGTAATACATCCCCTTTGCTGCCGCCATCAACCGGGGCTTGGCTTTGAACTGCCGATTGGCGGTAAAGGGCATCCAAAACGCATCAAGGGATGCAGGGTGAGTGGTCGGTTGCTCTGGTTGCATAGCGGTGGTTAAGGGCGATCGGCTTCCATCAGCTTACCTCGGAAGCAGCCATCCAATTGGTTGAACGATCGTTGCCTTGACCTCTAGCCTACGCTTTGAGAAGCAAGCTACCGTTCTAAAGTGCGCTGACCGTTTGTTAGTGATAGAACGCCGCGAACGCAAAAGCAGCCAGCAACGGTACAAGGATGGGTACTGTGACGACAAGCCCCCATTTGCCCAGCCGAATGGGTTGACCGTCTGCCTTCATTAGAGCAATCACAGCCGCCCCTCCCATAACGACCCAGAGCAAGCCAAAGGCAAGAAAAATAGCGTAAGTAGAATCTTCCATCTTCTTGTTTTAGCGCATGATCAGAAACTGATGAATTGATCGCTGGCATGAATTTACGCGGAAGGGGAAAGGTTCAATATTGTCGATCGCCCTCTTAATCGCAGCACCCACCAGGGCAAGCGATCAGTTGCTTTATTGGTCTGGCAATTATTAAGGGCGATCGCGTCCCAGCCTATGGCATTGAGTTTCCTGCTTTAACCGTTTCCACAAGCGGTGCAACCATAGGATTCGCCATCATTAACTGCACCCCAACACCAAAGATAAACTTTGATTTCAACCCTGGAAATCTCGATGGAAGGGGAGTATTCTAAAAACAAGAAGCAAAGGAAAGGAGGCTTCTTAATTCAAAGCAAATGGTTCAGTTTACGTTAAACAGGAGGGTTTTATCGTTTTAACGTCTGAATCGATCTCGTCAATATGTGCAGCATTCAACCAGGTTGTTGATATCTCTTCATCTGCAACATCGAGAGTAAGGCAATAGATACCTAGAGACCCAAAAACAACTCAACGACGGTATCCCAGCAGCTCTAATTATGATCGTCATAAGCGAGGAGATCCCTCATCCTAGCCGTTCTAAGTGCTGTGCAAAGTTTAATTCGTTGCTTTTGATCTATTGATTGAAAGCCTGGATAGCCCCGACCGTAGCAATATATGGTTGGGGTTATCTTTTGGTAGGGTTGCGCTGCATCCTCGAACCACGATCGCAAACGTAACCTCTACCTCAGTGCCAACGATTTGCAACCATCCGCTGCAAGCAAGTTCATTCTGCGGCGATCGCTCCCTCAATCGGATGAAATCAGGATTACCTCATCATTTGCAGAAGCCTCATCGAAGAAACGTACAAGAATTTCAAAGTGGATCGGCAATGCATTCACCGCCCATCCACAATTCGGTTGAAGCATTAACTCAAGCGGTCTACTTTTCCGTCACCACCAAGCTTGAGCTAGCCGATCGCCCGAACTCCTCTGGGGCATATTGCAGATGCGTCTCCGCACCAGGATAGACGAACGTGCCGGGAGTGACGGAACGCACCAGATAATGCAGGGTGTATACGCCCGGATCGAGCTTGTCGCCAAAGGCAACCACGCGATCGTGGTAGCTCGTTTGATAGGCAAGCTGCCAGCTATCGCCCTGTGACTGGAAGTAGGGTGTCGTCGTCTGGAAGCTGTTATCCACCGCTTCAAAGCCCGCAGGCAGCGGATCGGTAACGACTACATGATCCACTGAATGATCGGCAATAATCTCCAGCCCGATGTCGTAGACCTGCCCCACTGGAACAGTCAGCGGTTCAGGTGCATAAAGCCCAGTTTTGTACAGCACCTTGTCTTCGTTGGCAGGACGAATGGTGCGGGTGATTCGCAGCCCGTTAAGCTTGCCGGGTTGGTTGCCCTGAAGGCGATAGCGGTAGGCAACAAGGTAATGCAGCGTGCCCTGCCCCGTTTTGGTGAGGATTAGGTCATTGCGATCGCGCGGTAACGCCGCCATTGCAACTGTTTCAGTTTTACCAGGAGTGCGGTAGCCTGCAAATTTGGCAGTGGCGATCGATTTGCCTGCTAAT
>DATNQS010000160.1:0-1840 GCA_036703925.1 Candidatus Sericytochromatia bacterium | reverse complement strand
GGCGGCAGTTCGATCGTGGGGTTATCCACATAACCGCGTACTGTCCCATCCAGTCCGGCATCAATCAAGATGCCACCCAGAGGACCATTGCCTCGTATGCGAATATTGATCCTTGACTCAGCCCGCTTCATACTGGATACGAGCAGTAGTCCGGCCGTCATTGTCCGACCCAACGCTGCTGTCGCAACATACGAAAGGTTGTGCCGCTGTCTGGCTTCTTCGGTCAGGCGGGTTGTGATCACTCCCACAGCCCGGATGCCTCCCTCGGCTGCGGTAGCGCGAATTAGCTGATCAGCCATGAAAATTCCTTACGTTTCTTAACCGTCCTATCCTTCTATTCTAAAGTGTTGGAGAACAGTCAGAAGGATGGAAACGGGTTAAAGACATTTCATTTAAAGGACTCAATCCACCACTTTCCGCTCTTGGCTTTTTAGCCTTTCTCCTACATTTGGCATACTGAAGGAGTTGTCTTTATCATTGTCATGCTTGGCATCTTTCAGCAAAGTAGTCTCCGCATTGAAATTACTGCTTCAGAAGCAGATTTACGGCAGAGTTTAACTGACTCAGGCAAGCTGCAACAGTGGCTATCACCGCTGCGGCTTGAGCGGGGCTTACCCGAACAATTACAGCCAGGGTTGACGTTTACTAGTTGGGCAGGTCCGATCGCCATTCAACAGACTGTGGATCAAGTACAGCCAAACAGCCTGCGTCTACTCTTGAGCCAGGGTATTGATGGTTTTCACGAATGGTACTGGGGTGATGGTTGGGTGCAGTCTCGGCTAGAAGGTGTTTCGCTGTTGCCCCTAAACTTGGCGCAGACGGCAAGCCTGCTGCAACTCCGACGGTTTCTTGATCGCAAATAAATTAACGAATGAAAACACTTCACGCTTTGGTTCTAGCAGGCGCGTTAGTCGGTACAGGTTTGGCGCTTGCAGTCGGCATCGTACGCTCGGATGCGATCGCTCCTTCACTCTTCGGCTCGAAGGAAGGGACGACGATCGCTCAACCTACCGCTCCAATCCCAGTGGCTCAATCTGAATCTACAGTTGCTCCGGCTGGCACCCTTCCGCCTATAACCACAACGTCTAGTACTGCGGCGATCGCACTAGCAAAGCACCTCAAAAGTGTAGGAGCAAAGATGTACGGAGCCTATTGGTGCCCACACTGTCATGAGCAACTGGAAGTGTTTGGACAGAAAGCTGCTGCCCAGCTTCCTTATATTGAGTGTGCTGAGGATGGAAAAAACTCACGCCCTGACCTTTGCGAGACCGCAAAAATTGAAGGCTACCCTACCTGGAAGATTAAGGGCGAAACCTATATGGGTACTCAATCGCTTGAGGAGCTTGCAACAGCCTCAGGCTACAAAGGCTCACGCAAGTTCTAGCGATTCCCAAGGTGCGTACGCTGCTGGGGAATCGTCTCGTTACGGCTCCGGGTTAAGGTTACCGCGCACACGCAGGCGAACTGATTCGCCATGAGAGTATAGACCTTCTGCTGTTGTCAACGCGTCGATCGCACCTGCTACTTTTTGCAGCGCTGTCTGGGAGTACTGCACCAGGCTAGAGTGCTTCAAGAAGGTTTCCACGCTGAGCGCTGAAGCATAGCGAGCCGAGCCAGATGTTGGCAAGGTATGGTTTGGACCCGCTAAATAATCGCCCACCGCTTCTGGCGTAGAGCAGCCCAGGAAGATTGCTCCAGCGTGACGAATCTTTTCTAGCAAACCCCAGGGATCAGCAATTTCGAGTTCTAAATGTTCAGGGGCGAATTCGTTCGACAAGTCAGCCGCATCATCTAACGACTCGACAACTACGACTAAGCCATAATGCGCGATCGCTTTTTC
>DATNQS010000159.1:0-3015 GCA_036703925.1 Candidatus Sericytochromatia bacterium | reverse complement strand
GAGGCCGTTGGCGGAACTGTTGCGACCCCTGATCAAAATGTGGTTGAAGAATTAGCCGCGGCTGTTGGAATTGAAACTGACGATCGCGTTTTCTTGAGAACGAATGACATGCTAGAAGAGCGTGACGATCGCCGCTGGGAGTTAGATCCCATGTCTTCAGAAGATTATCAACAGCGTCGAGATTAAAGCGACCATCACAGGCACTATTCAAACAAGCGCTGCCAACGGCCAAGAAGCACAGCCTAGGAAGCGCGATAGGCTGTCATTTCCAGCATCAAAGCAGTTAGCGCATCAAAATCGATCGGTTTTACCACATGCGCTTGAAATCCTGCCTGGAGCGGCCACAGGCGATTGTCTAGTCCGGCACGTCCGGTGGTGGCGATTGTCACAATTGGGGTGAGTTGCTGGTCTGCCAGCGCTCTGACCTGATGCATCAGCGCGTAGCCATTGGGTGCATCCCAGTTTCGCAAGCTTACCCTCATCCCCCAACCCCTTCTCCCAAAACGGGAGAAAGGGAGCTAGATTCAAAGTCCCTCTCCCGCTCGGGGAGAGGGATTTAGGGTGAGGGCTACAAAGGTGGGATGCTCCCGTAGCCATCTTGCTTAGGTAACACCTTTGAACTCAAGCAGCTAACAGGAGTGGAAGCTTGTCGATCTCGCAAGGCTCGCATTCAGCGCAACCCTATTGCCTGTGCTTTACTCGTTTGGGTACGCCTGAAAGCGCCCAAAGGAGGCGAAGCCACCGCTTATCAAAGCCATCAGACAGTTGACAAGGTGAAGCACCGGATGCTGTCAAGTTACTTGATTCAGCAACTCAAATGCCCATCTGTTCTGATGGTGCTTGCGTAAGCCCTGATAACGATAAGTTTCAGGGTTTTGAGTACCTTGGCGGTATCGATCGCCAGCATTGATCATCCCACCAGGGAGAACTATCACTGGCAGCAATGGGTTAATGGCTCTTGATTTGCAGAATTGGCGATCGCTGAAACTAGCACTTTTATTAAGCTGTTGTTGCTGACATTTCCGGTAATAGTGGGCGTAGACAAAGATAAATTAGAGGGCCAAACAAAGGGACTAAGGCAACACTCCAAAAGATGCGAGCATCCTTAATTCCTCGTCGCCCCATGTCATCTTCAAATAAAGAAGTGATGGGAAAGATAACAGCCATGAGGCAAAAATCGAGGCTAATCAGATGAACAAAGGGGCGAGTTTGAAACTGCTGCACATAGTCTTGCCAATCTCCTGCTGCTGCTGCATAGCTGAGTAGCGCGATCGCGCTTAACAAAAGCAACACTCCAGTCGATCGTCGATCCAATATTTGCAGCCAAATATCCTTTTTTCCATCAAAGTCTTGATTCGATCGCCGCCAGATCAAATAGGGGAGCAAACAAATTACGCCTGTAAAATTGGAACCGATAAAATAAGGCCAAACCCGAAACGGCTGAGTTCTGCCATCTGCAAACATCAAGCAGGCATAGATCATTGGCCAAAGGCCCATCAGCCAGAAAATAGCCATTAAAATAGCGTTTGGCTGGCCCCATTGCAGCGTCACCAGCATCTTGCCAAACCACCAGGTATAAGAATAATTTAAGGGGTCAAGCCACACGGTATAAGCAGTAAATCCCAGCCAAATAGCGCACAATATAACTTTTCGGCTCATTTTGCGCCTTCAGTCCTCTCTTGCTTTCACTAACCAAGTCTACTGAATCAGGAGCTAACTTTACCCTGAAGGCATCACCGTAATTCTTTGATCTGCATTATCAAGTGTGGTTTTTGCTAGCCCAAATTGCTCAATCACCCAGGCATTCGTGGTCGAATGAAGACTAATTTCAGCAACTCGATACTGGCTGAATTCAGACGCCAATGCTGCTGGCAAGAGTAACTGATCTGCCAAATGAACATCCACTGGCAGGCCAGTAGCATGGAAATCCAAAAGCTCCTGAGTGGCGATCGCAGCAACCTGCTCGGCGGGCAATCCAACTTTTCCGACTGCCCCAAAGCCTGCGCGACTATACTCATACTCAGCCGTAAGAAAAATGCCTGCACCCGGCCCCACACCGCGCGATCGCAGCGGCTGCACCCTAGCTTTTAACTGCGCTTGCTCTAATAAATTGTTTGCCCGACTGGCCATCCGTTGAGGAATATGCGACGGTAGTTCCGTCACGATCGCCAATCCCTGAACCTGATGCAGCGATCCCCGCTCCAGTAGCTGAATGCCTTTTAGAGAGCCAATTCCTCCGCTGTTTCCACTGACCTGTAATTCCAGTTCTCCACCCCCACGCGGATACCAGCCCCAGGCAGAAATTTTCATGGTTGCCTGCACACCCATTTGCTGTAAGACGGGCAAGTACACCTGTTCAATATAAGAAGCTGCCGGACTCCAGGGCACGAAGGTGCCGCCTTTTAGGGTCACAGTGGATTCGCCCGCTGCCAGTGCTAGGGGCAGCAGAACAGTTTGGAGAATCAGCGTCACTGCCCCAGCCGACCCAGTTCCCAGAGTTTGAGCCACATCAAAGATGTAGTCTCCGGCTTGAACAGGCTGGCTCGGTATGAATTCTAATCGGGTCGAACCGATCGCATCGCCGCTAAGCTCTGCCTGACAGATTGCGGCAGCGGCCCGTACCCCAGTTAAATGTTGAATGGCCAATCCGGGTTTTGCTCGTCCTGCCCGAATGCGATCGATGCAAATCGCTTGTCCTGTGATCGCGGCTAAACTCAAGCTGGTACGCAGGATTTGTCCCCCGCCTTCTCCATAAGAACCGTCAATATACAGCATCTTCAATAGCGATGAAATATTCAGAGGTTAAATATCTAGAATGACGAGTGCCTGCCAACCCTCGTTTGTTCTTTCAAGCTGGAAACGGTGGAGCGTGACTGCTTTGACATCCACGCGCTGTTGATGTCGATCGCGATCCAACCGTTCTCCTTGAGTAACTGCGGTTAGATAGTAGACAGATTCTTTTTCTTCAATCTCAACTTGCTGTGCCCGCAACAACAGCAATTCGCTGTCTTTGTA